>NYZA01000036.1 GCA_002686955.1 Gemmatimonadota bacterium | reverse complement strand
CGCGGCGTGGCTTTCACCGATCCCTACCATCAGGCCGCCGAGTTGATGGTGATGCGCCACGACGACCCTCTGCGCTCGATCGCCGACCTCGACGGCCGGCGGGTGATCGTAAGCCCCGGGACCTCGTACTGGAGGACGGCGGAACGGCTGCGGGAATCGGGCATCAACGTGGCGCTCGAGCTGCCACCGGAACCTCTGGGAACCGATGAGATCATCTCCCGCGTCGCCGACGGCGAGTTCGATCTCACGATCGCCGACAGCCACATTGTCGCGCTGGAGATGGCCTGGAGGGACGACATCGTCGCCGATATCGCGCTGGGCGACCCGGTCGATCATGGGTGGGCGGTGCGGAGCGAGAACCAGGATCTGCTCGCCGCACTCAACGCCTTCATCGACAAGGAGTACCGAGGGCTCTTCTACAACGTGGTCTTCGACCGCTACTTCGCCTCCGACGCTGGAGAGGCGTCTCTGCCCCTCGAAGCCCGCGCCGAGGAGGAGCTCTGCCCCTGGGACGGACTCGTGCGCGCCTACTCGTCCACATACGGATTCGATTGGCGTCTCGTGGTTGCCCTGATGTTCCAGGAGAGCCGATTCGACCCGGAGGCGCGCTCCCCGAACGGAGCGCTGGGGTTGATGCAGATGCTGCCGCGCACGGCGGGGCAGCTCGGATTCTCCGCCCTGCACGATCCGGAGACCGGCATTCACGCGGGCGTCAAGTACCTTGCGTGGCTTCGGGATCGCTTCGAGGACGATCTGAGTGTCCACGACCGAACCTGGTTCGCCCTGGCGGCCTACAACGCCGGCTACGGCCACGTGCAAGATGCGCGCAGGCTCGCGACGCAGCTGGGTCTCGATCGCGACCGATGGTTCGGTCATGTGGAGAGGGCGATGCTTTTGCTCTCCCGCCCGGATTATGCGCAGAGCGCGCGCTACGGATACTGTCGGGGTGCGGAGCCGGTGGCATACGTTCGGACGATTCGCGATCGTTTCGCGGCATATTCGAGGACGGCCGAATCTTGAGCACTAGTACCATTCCCCAATCGCTGACGCCTGAGCGGATCGACGCGCTCGCCGAGTATCTCGATTCGCTGGACGACACCCGGCGCGTCCGCTTCGTGAGATCGATCGGCGCACGCACGCAGGCTCGCCTGTGGGAAGCGGCAAGGAAGCGGCCCGCCACACTCGACGATCTGGTCCCCCCCTCGAGCGCTCCGGGCGTCGAGGTGATCCACAAGGGGAAGAACACCCTGCCGGTCCTCTCTTCGTTCGAGAAACGGTTCTGCCGCGCGGCCGAACGCGACGATCTGCTCTACGGATACAACGAGGGACCGACCCGCGAGATCGTCGGCCCGGGCTATTTCGTGGTGCCGGCCGCCGCGGCGGGGATCGAAATCGGCGTGGACTACCGAAAGGTGCCGCCACCGAGCGCCCGACTCCCCCTCGCCTGGCCCCAGGTGAAGACGAACGAAGTCGGACTGCAGCGACTGGTATTCGCGGGGATGGTCGACCATATGCGACGCATTTCGCACCACGTGACGATCGGCCGCGCCACCCGCGGCGGCAAGACGACCAACAACTACTTTCTGCTCTGTCGATTAGATGGCTGAAGTAGCACCGATTCCAAGGGCCTTCGTGGCCGGAGCGACGGGCTACACCGGACGCGCCGTGGTCGGTGAACTGTGCCGCAGGCAGGTCGAGGTGGTGGCCCATGTGCGACCCGATTCGAAAGAGATCGGTCGTTGGACCCGTGAGCTCGACGAGATCGGGGCGGCGGTCGATAGCTCGCCGTGGGATGAGGAGGCGATGGCCGACACTCTCGCCGCCGTGGCGCCGTCCCATGTCTTCTCATTGCTCGGTACCACACGAGCACGTGCGCGAGCCGCCCGCTCCGAAACCGATGGCGTGCCCACGTACGACTCGATCGACTACCGGCTCACCGCGCTTCTGATCAACGCCGCGTGCTCGATCCACCCGCCCCCCCGCTTCATCTACCTCTCCGCGACCGGGGTCTCGTCCTCCCGCCCCCGAAACCCCTACTACCTGGCGCGCTGGAAGGCGGAGCGCGATCTGGTCGACAGCGGACTGCGTGCTGTGATCGCGCGCCCCGGGCTGATAGCGGGGGGGGATCGCGAAGAGAGCCGCCCCATGGAACAGGTCGCCGCCCTGCTGGGCGATCGGGCGCTGGCGATGGCGGGAAGACTCGGGGCAAGAGGGTTGCGTGACCGGTATCTCTCGTTCACGGCGGACGAGCTGGCCTGGGCGCTGGTCAGCCTCGCGCTCTCCGACAAGGGCGGCGCTTGCGAGGGGGAAGTCCTGCGCAGATACGCGCGCGGGAGCGATCGTCGCTGAGGCGGCTCAGAGGCAGCGCGACGCGATCAGCCAGACGGTTCGATACCAACGCAGCATCTCCGGCGTCACGAAAGGCTTCCCCGTCGTGATCAGACAGACGCTGATCTCCCGCTCCGGATCGGCGTAGGCCAGCACGTAGCTGAAGCCCAGATGCCCGAAGGCTTGCGGCGTTCCGGGGCCGTAGAGGCTGACGTACTGGGCGCCGAGCATGAAACCCATGCCGTAGCGCGTCGGTACACTCAGGGTCAGATCGAACTCGAGGTAGGTCTGCTCGGCGACCGCGCGGGCAACGGTGCGCGGGCTGAGAATCCGCACGCCGTCCAGGGTTCCGCGATTGAGCAGAAGCTGGAAAAAACGCGCGATGTCGGCAGGCGTCCCGATCACATTGCCCGACGGGATCAGCCCGGTGAGAAACCTGGGATCGTTCGAGGCCTCACCCACATCACGGATCGAGGCGCCGAGCGATCGCTCGAGAAGCCAGCTGTAAGGCGGCAGCGGCGGAAAGCCGGTGAACGCGTTTTCGGCGACGAGACCGATCTCCTCCGGCTTCACTCCGTAGCTCATCCGCTCGACGCCGATCGGCCCGAGAATCCGCTCTCTGAGGACAGTACGGATATCGTCACCGGTCACCCGGCGCGCGATCTCGCCGAGAATGAAGCCACCCGTCAAGGCGTGGTAGGCGAGCACCCGCCCCGGCCGCCAGGTCGGCTTCGCTTCGCAGAGGATCGAGAGGGCCAGGTCGGGATCGCCGAGCGCCTTCAGGCCCTCCTTTCCGCCATGCCTCGCGGGAATGTTGGGGATACCTGCCCTGTGGGTGAGCACGTGCCGAATCGTGATCTTCTCTTTCCCGTGCCGCGCGAACTCGGGAATGTACTCGGCGACGGGGTCGTCGATATGGAGATAGCCCTGCTCGTCGAGCATATGGATCACGGTCGCGGTGACCGCTTTCGACACGGAGAAGATGTTGTAGAGCGTCGTCGGCTTGGCCGGCACCAGATCGGCGTCGGCCGGATCGTCGGGCGAATTGCCCCGGGCGTGCCCGATGGCGCGGTCGATGACGACCCGGCCGCGGCGCATGAGACAGAGCGCCACCGCGGGATGCAGGCGGGTTCGGTAGATCTCCTCGACCGACCGCCAGATCTCGTCGATGTCTTCCTCGGTCAGTCCGCCGGTCTCGGGCTCGACCTCCTGGCTGCCTTCGGCGCTCGTGACCTCTTCGGGATCGAAGGGGCGGACCGAACGGGGGATCAGATCGAGAGGATTGGGGATTCCCATGGCGCTTTCCGTTCTCGGGTGCGGGTCCCGATTCGCTATGATTTCGGACCCAGCGCACTCCAGAGAACGAAAGGATACAGAAACCGTGGAACTTGGACTAAAAGGCAAAGGCGCGATCGTTACCGGCGGCAGCCTGGGCATCGGCCAGGCAACCGCGCTCCGTCTCGCGCGCGAAGGCTGCAATGTGGCGATCAACTACCGCCGTCACGACACCGAGGCGAAAGAGGTGGTCCGCCTGATCGAAGAGATGGGCTCTAAGGCGCTGGCGGTCCAGGCCGATGTCTCGATCTACGCCGACGCTATGAAGATGGTGGAGCAGGTCGCCGACCGCTTCGGTAGCTTCGATATTCTCGTCTGCAACGCAGGCATCACTTGGGACGGCATGATCTGGAAGATGTCGGAGGAGCAGTTCGATCAGGTCATCACCGTGAACCTGAAGGGCTACTTCAACTACAACAAAGCCGCCGCAATGCACTTCAAAGACCACCGATACGGCAAGATCGTCAACATCTCGTCGATCAACGGTATCCGCGGCAAGGCGGGGCAGGCGAACTACGCCGCTTCGAAGGGGGGTGAGATCGCGCTCTCGAAATCGCTGGCCAAGGAGCTTGGTCGCTTCAACGTCAACGTCAACGTGGTGGCGCCCGGAATGGTGCTGACCGAGATGATGGCGGCCATCCCACCCGAGTTCAAGAATGCGGCGATGAGCGAAACGGTGGTCGGCCGCTTCGCCAGCCCAGATGACGTGGCGAATCTGACGGCCTTTCTCTGCTCCGATCTGTCGCGACATATCACCGGTGAAACCATCAAAATCGACGGCGGCCAGTACATCTAGGGTCCGAGGGAGAAAGAAATGTCACGAGTTGGAGTCATCGGAGTCGGCCACGGCACCTTCGGCCGCCGGAGCGACGCAACGGTCCAGGAGCTGGCCTTCGAAGCGTTTAGAATGGCGATGAAAGACGCCGCGATCGAACGAAGTGTTCTAGATGCGTCGGTAATCGCGGCGGTTCCGGAGTACCACAAGCAACGTTCGGTCGCGGGCGTGGTTCAGGAGTATCTGAACCTCAATCCGCTCCCCACCTGGCTCACCGAGGTCGCCTGCGCCTCGGGCAGCGCCGCCATGCGCACCGCCTGGATGGCGATCCGGAGCGGCTTGCACGATGTGGTGGCCGTGATCGGCTGCCAGAAGATGACCGAGATGGAGACGGCCGAGATCTTGGCGCTGATGGGGCGGGTCGGCGAGGTGCAGTGGGAGTCGGTCTTCGGCACGACATTCCCCGGCTACTACGCCATGTTCGCCAACCGCCACATGCACGAGTTCGGCACCACGCACGACCAGATGCTGGCGGTGGCCGAGAAGAACCACTACTACGGAGCCCGCAACCCGAACGCCCTCTTCCGCAAGGAGATCACCCGCGAAAAAGCTGTCGCATCCGACCCGGTCTCGTCACCTTTCTGTGTCTACGATTGCTGCGCCAACGCCGACGGAGCGGCCTGCCTGATCCTGGCGAAGGATGAGGTCGCGAAGGAGCTCTCGAAGAAGCCGATCTGGCTCGACGGTGTGGGTTGCGCCACGGCGAGCATGTCGGTTCTGCGGCGTCCGAATCTGGTCGGCCTGCCCTCGGCCCAGGAAGCCTCGAAGCAGGCCTACGGCATGGCCGACGTGACCGCCGCGGACATCAAGGTCGCCGAGGTACACGACTGCTTCACGATCGCCGAGATCATGGCCTACGAAGACCTCGGCTTCTGCGAGAAGGGGCGCGGCGGTGCCTTCATCGACGATCGCCAGTCGTACATCGGCGGCAAGGTCGCGGTCAACGTCGATGGCGGCCTGAAAGCCAAGGGCCATCCGATCGGGGCCACGGGGGTCTCGATGGCCTACGAGATCGTGCGGCAGCTCCGCGGCGAATGCGGCGAGCGCCAGGTGCCCGACGCCGATGTGGGATTGACGCACAACGTCGGTGGCATCGGTCAATACACTTTCGTCCACGTCTTCAAGAGGGACTGAAACGATGTTCAGCTGGTTCGGCAAAGTCAATTTCGTCCAGTACACCAAGGTGTCCGATTTCGCGGTCCATCTCAAAGACGGCCGGCTCATGGGTTCGGTCTGTTCCGGCTGCGGCTTCCAGACCTTTCCTCCCCGCGCCGACTGCCCGGAGTGCATGAGCGACGATTTCGAATTCACGGAGTACAGCGGCAAGGGCGAGGTCTACACCTACACCAAGACCGACGCGGCCCCGACCGGGTTCGACGATATCGCTCCCTACACCGTGGTGGTGGTCGAGCTCGAAGAGGGCGGGCGCCTGGTCGGCTGGCTGGGCGACACCCTCGACGCCGGCACGCTCGCGATCGGCGACGCGGTGCAGGTGGTTCCGCGTATCTGGGAAGAGGGAGAAGAGATCAAGGTCTACTTCACCGTCGACCGATCGGGCACGACCTGGCACAAGGCCCCGGCCGCGCATCTGGGTTGATGACCTGAGGGGCGGCGGGCGACTACTCTTTCTATTGGGTGCGTGACCAACTTCGGAACGGAAACGAGAGCGTGGACCCGGAAAGAGAAGCTGCCCGGCGCATGAAAGGGCGCATCGTGGCCCGCCTGGTGAGCGAGAACCTGGCGGATTCGCGATCGACCCGGTCGCGGCGCTCTTTTGGGGCCCCCTTTCAAGCGTTACGAAACTCTCATCCGCACCTGCCGGCACGCCGAATCGCGGCGGCGGTCGTGGCGGCGGCGGTGCTCTTCGTCGGAGGACGGGGTGTGCTCAGATTCGGCTCCGCAACGGCACGAGAGGACGGGTCGACACCCGGATCGCGCTATGTGACCGCTCCGGTCCATGCGCTTCCCACGGGCAACTCGACATCCCAGAACCCCTCTTCCTCCTCCCCCTCCCCCCTGCACGCCGCCAGTTCCTTCCTCGATGACGGCGATCGCCTGCCCCTCGCGGAGCTCTTCCACCTAGGCGTTCGGCATGTCGTGATCGATCCGGGCCACGGCGGGCGCGACCCCGGCACCGCGGGGCCCAACACCGGGCTGCTCGAAAAGGGCGTCACGCTCGATATCTGTCTGAAGCTGGCGTCGATTCTCGAGGCCGATCCACGCCTGAGCGTCACTCTGACCCGTTCCAGCGACGTCGGGCTGGGGCTGCGCGAGCGGGCTCGGATCGCCAACCGGAGCGGCGGCGATCTTTTTGTGAGCGTCCACATCAACTCTTTCGAGAACCCCGAGTTTCGCGGCATCGAGACCTTCCATCTCGGATTCCCCACCGACGACCGGGCCGAGAAGGCGGCGGCGCGCGAGAATCTGGGCGGCGAGGGGCGGATCGGGGAGTTCGAAGAGCTGATCGCCAAGATGGGCGAGACTCTGAAGGAGGAGGAGAGCGGGCTCCTAGCGCGTTCCATCCAGAAGCGGCTGTACCGCGGTCTTCTCGATGTTCGGGGGCGGCGGATCCGCGACTACGGCGTGCGCCGGGCACCTTTCCTGGTGTTGCTCGACACGCGAATGCCCTCCGTGCTCGCCGAGGTCTCTCTGATGAACGATCCCGAAGAAGAGCGGCGATTGACGCGGCAGTCGCATCGGCACGAGATCGCGCGCTTGCTTTCCGAGGGCATTCAGGACTATATCGAAGGGCTCTCTCGGCGCGGCCTCGTCGCGGCCGAATAGCCGAATCCTCGAGATGGGAATCGAAATCGTGGAACAAACCGCAAACTCGTCGAATAGGCCGCGAATTCGGCCGCAGAGAGGACAGAAAGTGGCGACCAGAAAGCGCAAGGCTCTCGACGATCTCTATGTGGGCATCGACCTCGGCACGGCACGCAGCGCCGTGACCACATCGAGCGGCGCCGCCGCCTGGGACCGCAGTCTGGTTGGTTGGCCCAAAGATGTCATCGCCCGCAAGCTGCTGAAAAAGGATGTTGTCTACGGCGCCGAATGCCTCGACCACCGGCTCGCTCTCGACGTCTTCCGCCCGCTGCAGGACGGCGTCGTGCACAAGAACACCGAGCGCGACGAAGAGGCGATCCGCGCCCTCGCGCAGCACTTGATATCTCTCGTCGATGCCGAAGATGGACAACGAGTTCAGGCGGTCATTGGCGCACCGGCCGAGGCCAGCTCATACAACAAGGGCTTGCTACGCGAGGCGTTTGGGGAGCTGGTCGACGCGTCGATGGTGGTGAGCGAGCCCTTCACGGTCGCCTACGGTCTCGACATGCTGGTCGACGCGCTGGTCGTCGACATCGGCGCCGGCACGATCGACCTCTGCATCATGCGCGGCACCGTCCCGACCGCCGAGGACCAGCGCACCATCGAGCAGGCCGGAGACTATATCGACCGGCAGCTCGCCGACCTGCTCCACGAGCGATTCCCGAACGCTCAGTTCACCGATTCCATGGTCGTGAAGTGGAAGGAGGCTCACGCCTTCGTCGGCGACGATCCCGGCCAAAAGGTAAAGGTCACGATTCCGGTCGACGGCAAGCCGACCGCGCACGACATCACCGACGAGATGCGCACGGCCTGCGAGAGCATCCTCCCCCATCTGCTGGGCGAGATCCGCGAGCTGATTGCCGCCTTCGACCCCGAGCTCCAGGAGCAGGTGCGACAGAACGTGCTGCTCGCGGGCGGCGGCAGCCAGATTCGCGGCATCGATCGCGCGATCGAGGAGATGCTGGCCGAGCTCGGTGGCGGCAAGGTCAAAGCGGTGGAAGATGCGCTCTTCGCCGGGGCGAAAGGGGCACTCGAGATCGCCAAGGACACGCCCGATGAGGATTGGGCGAGATTGGCGAAGGAGGGACCTACCCCGCCTTCTCGCTGATCGCCCCCGGAACCAGCCCGAAGCGGCGGTCCCGTCGCTGAAACTCCCGGATCGCAGCGTAGAGATGGGGTTGACGGAAGTCGGGCCAGGGGACATCGGCGAAGAAGAGCTCCGCGTAGGCGATCTGCCATATCATAAAGTTGGAGATGCGCTGCTCACCGCTGGTGCGGATCACGAGATCGGGCTCCGGCAGCTCCGAGTGATACAGGAACGAGCCGATCGCCGCTTCGTCGATGTTCTCGGGCGCGATCTCGCCTCGGGCAACCCCCGCGGCCAGCCGCTGCACGGCATCGACCAGCTCTGTTCTGCCGGAATACGAGAGGGCCAGATTGAGCACCATTCCACGGCAATGCGCGGTCATAGCCATCGCGCGATCGAGGGCCTTGCGCACTGTGCCGGGGAGTTGCTCGAGCCGCCCCATGGCGACGAGCCGAATGTCGTTCTCGATCATTTCCTCGACTTCGCGCACGAGGTAGTTGCGCAGAAGGCGCATCAGCCCGGTCACCTCGCGGGAAGGGCGTCCCCAGTTCTCCGTCGAAAAGGCGTAGAGGGTAAGCGCGTCGATATGCATCTCTGCGCACGCGGTAACCGTCTCTCGAACCGACTTCACGCCCTCTCGGTGCCCCATCAAGCGAGGCAACGACCGGCGCCGAGCCCAGCGGCCGTTCCCGTCCATGATCACGGCGATATGCCTCGGCAGAGGGAGATTCGCATCGGGAAGTAACGACTCTGTCATCGGGAGTCCTCGAGAGAAGAAACGATTCGGTTTGAGATGATCAGTGATCTCGAACGGAGTGGATCAGGGCTTCCATGTGATCCAGATAGCGCTCGAGAGCGTTTCGGCCGGCCTCGGTCAACACGTAGATTGTGTGGGGGACGCGCCCCTCGAAACTCTTGCGGCACTCGATATATCCCCCCTCTTCGAGTTTGCGGGCGTGCACACTCAGATTGCCGTCGGTCGTCTTGAGGAGCGATTTGAGATCGTTGAAAGAGAGAGAGTCGCTGACCGCCAGGGCGCTGACGACGCCCAGCCGAACCCGGGCGTGAATCAGTCGATCGAGTGATTCCGGCGGCTCCGGAATCGGGGCATGACGCTCAGGCGCTGGTTCGCGGTAGGCCACTACATCACCCTCCGTACCGCCGGGCAATCACCAGCCCGAAAAGGACGTGGAACCCGCCGAATCCGAGCGCGAGCATCGCGTTGCCCCACTCGGTAGGGCTGAAGAGCGCCAGCGAGCCCAGACAGAGGAAGCAGATCCCCATGATCGGCACGATCCGGATGGCGGAGTAGGCCCCGCCCGTGACCACGCCGGTGCCGTAGAGGAGCAGCCACATGCCCGGAACCGGCTGGATGTTCCGCGCGAGCAACATGGCGGTCGTCAACAGGGCGCCAGCGCCCATCGGCGTAAAGAGGCTGAGCACGAATCGACGAAGCGAGCCTTGCCAAAGCGACACTCCGCTCGTTCTGGCCTTGAACCACAGCGTGACGCCAAACACACCGACCGCCAGCATCGCCGCCGCGAACCAGATCGCCAGCCACCGCTCGGCCGTGGGCTGAATCTGCGCCAAAGCCGCCGCCGCCAGCGCGATCAGGCCCATGGCGACCAACCCCAGTCCCGGCACCGCCGTAATCGGAGCGGCCGCCTCCATCGTCTCGCGAATGAACCGTAAGTCGTGGACTGCGCGGGTGTGGAGCGGCTCCGGAGCATCGGGCCGGTTGGGGAGCTTTCGAGCGATCTTCATGGGCGGGCACTCTAGTGAGAATCGGACTACATGCGCAAGAACTTTACAACATAAAGTGCGGTCCGTCAGCCCTATACTGCGGGCTTTCCGCGAAGATCGCCGCCCTGACCCAACGCCCACTCATGACCGTCTTCCAAACTCTCGCCGCCCCCTACAAATGGGTCGAACGGATCATCGTCCTGCGCGAAAAGCAGGAGTACTCCTTCCACACCGTCCTCGCTTTTGCCACCTTCGTCGGGATCATGCGGCTGATCCTCGAGTTCATGGTCTGCTCCGAAGGTCTCTTCGCAAGCGTCGCCGGCTACCTCTCCTACATCACCTTCTACTTGATGAACGCCTTCCTCTATGTCGCCGCGATCCGCGGTCTGATCGATGTGGAATGGCGAACGAGCATGAATGTCGTGCTCATCGGCGTCTTCGTGGGGATCTTCCCGCCGCTCATCGACACGCTGGCCCTGGGCGCCCACAACTTCCGCTACGCCTACAACTTCAGCTGGCTCGATGGTTGGGCCTGGCTGATCTACAACCCAGACGCCCACATCAGTCCTGGGGAAGCCGCCACCCTTTGGTTCACGATCCTCCTGCTCCCGCTCTACGTTTGGGTGAAGACCCGCTCCGCCGGCCGGGCCGCGACCGCGCTCGTGGCCGGCTACGTCGTGGTCTTCTTCTATGTGACCGTCGTCGCGTCGGCCGCCGCCAGCTTCCTGCGGGCGGGCTTCGTGCCGATGCTGCGCGCCACCGAGGTGCCGATGATCGATAGCCTGGAGCGGGCCTGGCGCGCTTCATCCGATCCCAGCGAGATCCACGAGATCGCCCAACGCCTGGTGAAGCTCCGCTTCCGTTACGACGAGCTGGCGATCGCGCTGACCACGGGGGCACAGGTCGCCGTGGCCGTACTCTGCTACTACCTCCTCAATCCCCGTCTCGCTCGCCACCTCTTGTTGCGCGGCGGTCACTCCCTCCCCTTCGCTCTGCTCACCCTACTCGGCGCCGCCGCCACCCGCCACTTCTCGCCAGAGATCGACACCGGTACCTGGGGCGGCCTCGTCCCCGCCGCCGTAATGGCTCTCTGTGTCTTTCATGCATTCAACGTCGCCATCGTCCAGAATGATCACTTCGATCGCGACGAAGACCGGCGCGGCCCCTTGCCCTACCTCGACGCGCAAGACATGCACTTCTTTAACGGCAGCATGTGGCTTCTGGCCGCGGCGGTATTCAGTGTGCGCCCACGAGTCGGCGCGCTCTTGGTGGTCTTTCAGATCGTCTCTATTCTCTACAACTACGACTTCTACCGCGGAAAACGGTTCTTTCCCGCCAACTACAAGATCGAAGCGATCTGGGGGTGGAGCGCCTTCATGATCGGTGTGTACACTGTTTTACACCCACGCATGATGGCGCCCGATCCGGTGTTGGTAATGAGCTTCCTGGTGTTCGGCGGCTGGTCGATCTTCAACTGCTTCAAAGACTACAAGGACATCCGCGAGGACTATCACGCTGGGGTCCAGACCGCCTATGTTTTACTGAAACGTCGCGGTCGCTCTCTGCGCTCCTTCCATCTCTGGATTCGGCGTTCGATGGCGGCGGGACTCTGTATTCCGCTGATAGCGCTACACATTTGGGGAGTGCCGCTCGCGACAGTTGCGGCTGTTGGCGGCGTGAGCATCGCCGCACTCTGGTACACACTCGGCCGGGGGCCGACGAACGCGACGGTCGAAGCTACGCTGGGGATCGTGAGCAGCTATATTCTGGCGCTCGTGGTCTTGTTCGAGGTGGGAGTCGTGAGATAGAGGTATTCACGGTTCGCTCTCAGTCCGAATGCGCCGTCTGGAACGCCGGTCGTTGGGAGAGCCGTGAGACGTAGGCGGAGAGGATCGGCTGATCCTCGAGCAGGCCGCTGATCCCGGCCCAGGCGCAGATCGAGCCGACGATCACGTCGGCCGCGGTAAAGCGATTCTCGACGATGTACTCCTGGTCGTGCAGGGCGGCGGACAAGACCTGCGCGCTCAGATTGAACTCTTCCCGCGCGGCGTCGATCTCGCTCTCGACCCTCTTCTCGGCAGGCAGGATTCGCGAGTGGAGGAAAGCGCGGTATACCGGCGGCTCCGCCGAGGTGAGGGCGAAGGCGACCCACTGGTAGTAAACCCCTCGCCCTGGGGCCGCCAGAGCAGGGGCCATGTTCTTCTCGACGAAGCGATCGGCCAAGTACATGCAGATCGCACTGGACTCGTACATCGTCACATCGCCGTCGGTCAGAGCCGGCACCCGAAGAGCCGGATGGATCGCACGATAGCCGGCTTCGGCGCGCTCGCGATGAGCGCGCGGGAGGCGAACGAGCTCGTAGGGCACCGACATCTCTTCAAGGAGCCATCGTGGACGCATGGCTCGCGTCATCGGAACGTAGTAGAGCTTGATCACTGGATGCTCGCCGGTAGGGGTGGGTGGATCCGCGGGCCGTACGCAAAATGCAAGTTTAGCGCAAGCATCGCGGGCTGTGGTCGTCCATGGAGTCAGTCCGGGTTAGTCGGGTCGGCGAACTCCATCGTCACGCAGTGCCAGGCGCCTCCCGATTCGATGATATTGCTGGCATCGATCGAGTGGATCGTCTTGCCGGGCAGGATCGCCTCGTGGATGGCGACCGCGGTCGCATCGTAGGGGAGGTTGTAGGTGGGGAGCAGAACCTGGTCGTTCACGATGAGCGAATTCGTATAGGTCCTCACCACGGGGAAGATGAAGAAGACGTAGTAGACGTCGGGCTGCCAGATCCGCACCACGTTCCAAGGATCCCCGGCTCCGTTGGTGGAACCCTCGAAAAGCGCGGCGGCGTCTTCGAGAACCTGGTAGTCGGTCTCGTCCGGGTCGTATTCACCCACCAGAATCGTGTTCGAGCTCACGATCTTGGTGAACATATCGATATGGCCCGTGCCGTCCAGGCTCGGATCTTCCGGCACGATCGACTGGCCGGCGGAAAAGGCGGACCGAATCCGCTGGTCGATGACCGAAGGATCCACGCCCTGGTTGTTGCCGTAGGTCCGCTCGGAATAGGCGACGGTGCCGAGCCCGTCGTGGTTGAGATTGCCCCCCTCGGTGTAGACGATCTTCGGCCCGCTCTGCCGGTTCATCACGGGAGCTCCGGTTGCCGCCGCCACGAAGAGGGGAGTGTCGTCGTCTTTCGGCCGGCTGTTGTAGTAGTGGAAATCGGCGAGACCCCACCCGTCCCCTCCGACCTCGTGGAGGAAGTTCGGACCGTAGTCGCGGATCCATACGGTGGAGGTCTCTTCGATGACCCACCGGACATGACTGGTGGGCACTGATCGATTCTCCAGATACGACTTCGCGCTCTCCTGCTGGGACTGGGTGTTGGTCCACATGTAGATCAGCGCACCGGAATTCGAGAGTCGGTCGACCATCTCCGAATAGGGCGTGCGCTGAGATGCCCAGTCGAATGGCCAGCGCATCAGCACCGCATGGATCGGCTCGATCTCCGTGGCGGCCCGAAACTGGATCGCGCTATCGCGCGGAGAGCCGCTTCGATCGGTGGCCGGAAGGTCGGTAGTCCGGGGTGCGAGCCGGAACCTACGATAGACCGCCTCGACGAGAAGAGCGCCCTCCTCCGAGCTCAGTCCAAGCTCTTCGAAGCGCCCGGCTCGATCCAAAACGGCCACTAGCTCCGCCGCGCTTCTATTGCTCCGGGGCTGAACGATCGGATCGGCACGCTGCACCCACCGGAGCATGGCGGCGAGATCTCCGCGATGCGCGCGATCGAGCGCGGTCCAGTCCCCTTCACCGGAGATGCGAGCGGCACCGCTTGCGGATGAGAGCGCGAGAAGCGACAGGACGATATGGGGAGCTGGGAGCTTCATCGATTGGGATTCCTGCGTTACCCGGGTTCCGGATTCAGGCATCTCGGAGGACGAGACGATAGGGGTTCGCGCGAACCCTAACCCTGAACCGGGTTCGCTACGCTTCCGAACTCTCCCGCTGATCGCCCGCGAAAGGCTCAACGCTTCGACCGATGCCGCGGCCGACCTCGTCGAGGAGCTCCGAGATCCTGGCGACGTTCGAGCGAACGATCAGCGCCAATCGCTCCTCCGCACCCTCGGTCCGATCCACCAGGAGATCGGCCTGACCGCTGGTTTCGGTGGCCACTCGCTGGATGGCCCGCACAGCCTGGGCCACTTCGTCGGGATCGATCCGGTCGCGGGCCCGCAGCTCGTTCTTGGCCTCGCCCAGCTCTAGGTTCTTCTTCTCGAGCGCCCGATTGCTCGCCTCGAGGCGCGCGATCCGATCGAGCAGGTCGGCCGTGGTCCGTTTGAGCTGCTCCGTCAGCTCGATTCTGGCCGCTCTATGCCGTTTGTTTTCGATGGCCTCGTGGAGCGAATGAAAAAAAAGTGCGAAGTCTAGCGGCTTCGACCGAAGATCGCTCGCCCCCGCTCGCATCACCTCGATCGGATCCGGCTCCCCCTCAGCGGATGCCAAGACGATGAAGGCCGACTCGGGAAACTCACGATCCAACCCGCGCATCCATTCCGCCGGCGCTTCGAGGCGATCCACGTCGACGACCACCGCGGCAGGCTGCTCCAAGTGGATCGATTGGGCCGCATCCTCGATATTGTCGACCTCGACAGCCTTGTACCCTTGTGCCTCGAGCCGGCGGCCGAGTAGACGGCGATCCTTGTCGACGCTCGACACTACGACCACGGTGTCGATCGGTTCATGCGCATCGGACTCCGGCGGGCGCTTTTCGCCGAGCGTGATCTGGATGGCATCGAGCAGTGCATTCGCGCGGAAAGGCTTGGAAAGGAAAGCATCCGGCTTCAGAAGGAAATGGTCGGCGCCGAGCTTCAGTCCGCGTCGCCGGTCCACCTCCGACACGTAGATCGCCGAGATCAGGATGACCGGCACTTTTTCGAGGGCCGGGTCGCGCTTCATCGCCTCGAGGACGACATAGCCGTCCTTCTCGGGGAGCAGGATGTCGGTGATCACGAGGTCGGGAAGATGCAGTCTGACCTTTTCCAGGCCGTCTTCCCCGTCCGTTGCCATGACCAAGTCGTGGTTCTGGTCGTCGAGCATGGTCGAGATCAGACGGCGTGTTTTCGGATCGTCTTCGATAACGACGATTTTCGTCTTTCGCATCGTCACGTCTCACTGGTGTGCGAAGTGTCGTCTTCGATTTCGGTCGCGCCGGCCAGAAGCGCGCTCACATGGCGCACGAAAGCCCGGGTGTCGATCGGCTTCGAAAGATAGGCGTTGCAGCCGGCGGCGATGAAGCGCTCCGGGTCACCGGGCATCGCATGGGCGGTCAGAGCCAACACGCGCAGGTCTCGGAGCTCCGGCGCTCGCCTGATCTCCTGAACCACATCGAGGCCACTCATCTTCGGCAACTGCATATCGAGCACGATCAGCCCCGGGCGCAGCCCCTCTTCCCGGAGCAAACCGATCGCCTCCAGTCCGGTCGTCGCCGTAGCAACCGAACGGCCCGCGGCACTCAGGATCATCACGAGCAGCCGTCTGGCCTCGTCTGAATCCTCGACAACCAAGACATCTACATCGTCGGCCACTCAACCTCCTATGGCGCGGTTGCGCCGCTGGTCCAACCTGTCGATCAGTCTCGCCAAAGCCTCTTCCAGCCCCTCGTCGACCTCGACGAGCCCTTCGACCGTCGGCGGGAACTCACGTCTCTCGCCGTCGGTGATCGAACGGGCCGATACTAGAAGCACCGGAACTGGAAGACGGTCCCGTCCCGGGACCTCGCGGGGCTCCTCCTCCGTGCCGATGTCGAGAACCAAGATGTCGCTGCCCTCTCGAGTCGCCGACTCGACGTCCGCGAAGGCGCGGGTGTTCCAACCGGGACGATCGAGAGCCGTGATGATCCGTCCTCTGATCTCGGCGTCGCCGGAGACGACTCTAATTCGCGTGCGCCGCCACTCCCCGAGCTTCGCGATTCGAGCGAGGAAGGGCTCGCGCGGCACCGGCTTGGTGAAGTAGTCCGACGCCCCGAGGCCGATGCCGAGATCGGGATTGCCGAGCACGCTGGTGATGATGACAGGAATCCCCTCGGTTTTCGGCTCGGCCTTGAGCTGCTTCATGATGCTCCAGCCATCCATGTCGGGGAGCATCACGTCGAGCACGATGACGCGAGGTTCGGAGCGCCGGGCCAACGCCAGGGCTTTTTCGCCGGTGGTAGCGGTGAGCACCTCGTACCCGGCGCCCTCCACGAGCCGCCGGAGCAGCTTGAGCGAGTTCAAGTCGTCCTCCACCAAGAGGATCGGACGCGGCGCTTCTTCCGCCGCGATGACCCTGTCGGTCGCCGAGGGCTCGACGCGAGGCAGCACGCTCTTGAAAGTGGCGCCATGTCCCGCTTCTGAGTCGACCCAGATGACTCCGTTGTTGAGCTCGATGAATCGTTTCGAGAGCGTGAGCCCCAGCCCAGAGCCCTGGTGCTCCCGCGTGTACGATCCGTCGGCTTGCCGGAACTCGCCGAAGATGAGCTTCTGATCCGCCTTGGCGATCCCGATCCCGGTATCGGCCACCGCGATCTGCATCAACTCTTCCGGGGCCAAACGGCCCCCCCGATCGACGTGGTGTTCGAGTCCATCGGAGGCGATCGCGGAGGCAGAGAGGGTGATTCGCCCCCGATCGGGCGTGAACTTGGCCGCGTTGCCGACGAGATTCAGCAACACCTGCTTCATCATTCCGCGATCGGCGAAGACCTTCTCGCCCCCCTTCGAGATCTCGGTCAACAGCTCGAGCCGCTTCTTGCTGGCCAGACCGCTGATCGTCGTTTCCACTTCGCGGAAGAGGTCCTCGACGTCGACGACCGCGGGGGAAGGTTCCATCTTGCCCGACTCGATGCGGGAGAGATCGAGAAGCTGGTTGATCAGATCGAGCAGATGCCGTCCGCTGGTCAACACATCGTTGACGCATCGAAACTGCTCCTTGTTGAGCTCGCCCGCCAACCCGTCCGCGAGCACTTCACTGAATCCGATGATCGCGGTGAGCGGCGTGCGCAGCTCGTGGCTAGTATTCGCAAGGAATTCGGTCTTCAGGCGATCGGCCTCCTGACTCTCGGCAAGCGCCAGCTCACGCTCGCGGAAGAGGCGCGCGTTCTTGATCGCGGCTGCCATCTGTGCCGCGAAGAGTGTCAGGATATCGCGGTCTTCGTGCCCCAGAATCCCCTTGCGCCCCGACTCCACATCGAGCACTCCGAGAAGCTCCTCACCGTGAACGATCGGCACCGCGAGCTCCGCCCGGGCCCCCGGCCAGCCCTCTTCGAATCTCGACTCTTCGCGCACATCGGCCACGATCATCGGCTCGCGGGTGAGTCCCACGTGCCCGCAGACCCCTTTTCCCAAGGGGATTCGTGTAATCCCCTCGCCGGAATGGCCCCGGTGGGACTCGACTTGAAGCGAGCGACTCTCTCTGTCGAAGAGCAGGATGGCGGTATTTCGGTAGCCCAGATGCTCGTCGAGAATCTCCAGTGCTCCGTCCATCAGATCTTTGAGGTCGTAGGTCGAAACCAGCACGCGACCGACATCGAAGAGCGCCCGAAAGCGCTGAGCGCTCGCGTGAGTGCTGCCGTGGATCCGGGCGTTGTCGATCGCCACGGCCAAGAGGGAAGCGAGCAAGGTCAGCACGCGAACATCTCGCTCGCGAAATGCGTCGAGCTCGGGCGATTCGATATCGAGCACTCCGATCACTCGATCGCCCTTGAGCAGAGGCACCGCGAGCGCCGAACGCGCCCCCTTGATGCCATAGACGAAGTTCTCGTGCTTCGCCACGTCGGCCACATAGACCGGCTTGCCGGTCTCCCTCGCTTCTCCGCAGATCCCCTGGCCCGGGGGGATCAGAATGTCCTCGGCATGCTCCTTCGGAAAACCCCGATGAGCGGCGCAGTAGAGTCCGCCGCCGTCGGCCGCCGGGAGCACGACGACGGACTGGGAATAGTGGAACTTCTCTTCGAGGATCTGAAGCACCTCGAAGAGAAGCCGATCGAGGTCGAGGCTGCCGGCCACGGCCTGACCGACGTCGTAGAGGGCCGAGAGATCTCTGACGCGCTCACCGAGGTCTCGCACCCGCCGCGCGTTCGTGATCGCGATCGCCGCCTGGTCCGCGATCCGTCTGGCGCGGTCGAGACTGCGCGCATCCCAATGCTTCACACCTCCCGCGGCAACCAAGCCCAGCACCCCGATCGGCTCTTCACCGCCCAGAATCGGAACGTAGACCGCGGCTTTCTCGGTGTACGGATCGGGTCCACCCAGATACCTGCTCTCGGCCGCCCGCTCGACCAGCACCGGCCGCTCCGTCTCGAGAGCTTCGAGAGCCGCCGAGTGCGAACCGTGGGGAACGAGGGGAGGGGAGCCTCCTTCTCCCCAGTTGGGCGAGACGGCGGCGCCGTGGAGCGCATTCTCTTCTCGCAGAAGCACATAGGCCCGCTCGACGCCGAAGACGATGCGAGTCGTGTCGACGAGACCGCGAAGGGTCGCCCCCGGATCGGTCGAGCGGAGCACCGCCTGCCCAACGGCGTAGAGCAGTCCGAGCTCGGCGGACGAAAGCTCTCGCTCCTCTTCGGTCGCCGCCAGCTCCCGCCGCTTCGATTCCAGCTCCTCCTCGCCCCGCTCGATCCGCTCTTGCATCAAATTGTGGTAGGCCTCGAGCCCTTCGATCATCTCGTTGTAGCCTTGGGCCAGCGCTTCGAGCTCGTCCCCTGTGGAGATCCGCACGCGGCGACTGAAATCGCCCTCGCTCACCGCGTTCACCGCGCCACCGAGTTCCTGGATCGGCGCCAGGATCCGTTCCGACCAGAAGCTGGCGCTCCAGATGAGCACGATCGTGAGGACGAGGGTCAAAGCGATGATCAGCCTCAAGAGCAGCTGGGTCGATTCGAGTGCGTGCCCGAGATCGCTCTCGATGACGACGAGCAAGGGCGCCGCGGTGCCTCCGATGGTCGCCGGAGTGAAGCCGACCAACTTCCGCTCCCACTCGCCCGCTCGCCGGCGCTCCACCACCTCGAAACCGGCCTCGACCCGGTCGAGCAACGGAATCAGCGGGGCATCGAGCACCGTTCCGGGAGTGCGCCCGCCGAGAATCCTCCCCGCGGCATCGATGAACCAAACACGCCGATTCGGATCAGCCGAGGCTGCTCCCGAGCCGTCGAGCAGCGCCCGGGCATCGATCTCCGCGTCGATCCGCCCGCGCACACTGCCCCCGAAGTCGGTGATCTCAGCACTGACACTGTGCAGGGGCAGAGCATCGCGCTCGCTCCAGCGGACCGCGAAGCGGCGCGCCCCGCGCTGGAGGGCGGCGACCTCCTCCTCTCCTTCGATCCCGTAGGTGGCCACGATCCGGCCCGAATCATCGCTCAGGCACGCCCGCATCACCGGCAGATCGGCCGACAGAAAGGCCGCGGAGAGATCGAGCCGGGCCGCACTGCTCCCGGACAGCGCGGAGAGGATCTCAGGCCTGCGAAAAGCGCCGGCGATTCGACCGGATTGCGCCGCGGCCTGCTCGTCGAGACGATTGGCGCTCAGAATCGCCGCTTGGGCGAGCGTCGTCCCGATCGACGAGCGCAGAGCCGTGCGCGATGTGGCATAAGTCGCCCAGAGCCCCAGGATCAGCGGAAAGGCCCCGACGATCGTGAAGTAGGTGATGAGCTTCCAGCGAAGACCACGTGGTCGCCGGATGCTCTTGGCGCGTGTCATGGAGTGATGATCCCCGTCCCCTTCTCAGGTTTCAATGGGGTTCGACTCTGGCTGCCACGAGCACCGTTACATCATCCGGCCGTCCCGGATGGTCCTCGAGTGCGCAGAGAAGGCTTTCCCGCATGGCGGTGGGACTGCCAGGCGAGCGGGTTGCGGCCTCGGTCGCGGCTCGTGTCAAAGGGCCGTCCGACATCTCGTTACCGTCGAGGTCGGTCGCCTCGGTCAAGCCGTCGGTGTAGAGAACGAGACACTCGTTTCGGGCCAGGGTGAAGCGGCCCACGCGCTCCACCGAGTCGACGATGACGGGAAGTCCGAGCGCGGAGCCTTCGGCCTCGATCTCTCGCACCCCCCCGGGGCCGGCAAGCAGCGGGGCCGGATGGCCCGCGCGCACGAGCTCACCTTCCCCCGTGGCGGGATCGATTTCGACGTAGGCCAGGGTGATGAAGCTGCCCCGTCTCAGAGTGCGGCGAAGCGCCGCGTCGAGCGCCCGAACCACCTCCGCGGGGCGGCGCCTGCCGTCGGCCAACGCCATGAGCAGCCCCTTGAGCTCAGCCATGTACAGGGCCGCGGTGACCCCTTTGCCAGCGACATCGGCCACGACCAGGGCGATTCGTCCTCCCGGAAGTGAGAAGTAGTCGTACGAATCCCCCCCAACGTCGCGGGCGGGCCGGGTATAGGCGGCGATCTCCAGCGAATCCAAGGTTCCGTCGGATGGAGGCAGGAGTCCTTCCTGAATCGTCGCGCACGCCGCGATCTCACCTTCGATCCGTTCCGACTCGACCTTGTCCTCCACGAGTCGATCGAGATCGTGGGCCATCTCGTTGAAGGATCGGGCGAGCGCTCCGAGCTGGTCACGTGATCGATCGGGCAGGCGGGTGGAGAAATCCCCACGCGCGATCCGGCGTGCCGCCTCCTCGAGTCGGTCGGTCGCCTTCCCAACGCGATGACCGACCCACATCGAAAAAGCCATCAGAGCCGCTTCGGCCAGGACGAAGGCCACGAGCAGAAACCCCACGATCTCTCGGACCGGGATCCTCTGCTGCTCGGCCAGCCGTTTCGCCAGCGCTACCGCGCTATCTTCGATGATGATCGGAACGACGTTGCGCGATGGGCCTCGCACCAACTGGTCCGCGCCGACCATGTGCACGATCGGAATCTCACTCCACCTGAGTGAGACCACCGCTCGCACACTCTCCCCGCTGACCGACTGAAGTGTTATGCCCCCCTTGTCGAAGGAGAGGTCGAACGCGCGGTCCGCGGAATCCGGTGCCGCCGGACTCTCCGAATCAGCCATCGATAGGAGCAAGATACGGTAACCCGTCGCTTGGCGCACCCGCTCCAAGAGGCCTGAATCGAGCGGGAGTGAGGCTTCGATCGCTCCGCTGGCGGCGGTAGGTGAGCGCAAGACCAGGGTATGCTCCCCCGCCGCGCCTTCGATGATCTCGCGGGGTTGCAGCTCGCCGGGGCTCTCGACCCAGCGCAGCTTCGCACCTCGCCGAGGGGGCAGCGGTGCACCGATCTCGAATCCCGCGGCAAGCTCGTCGCAGAGCTTCGCCAGCGCTTCCACCTCGAGGTCGACGATCTGGCGCACAGCCGTAACCTCTTGTGCTGACAGGAAAAGATAGAGGCTGATGGTCCCGAGGCAGGAGAGGAGAACCGGCGGCAAGAACCCCAAGAGCGCGTAGCTGATCATCAAACGAAAGTGCACGCGCCTGGACCGCCGCCGGGTCAACCGCACCAGAAAGACGGCGATCTCCACGGCCAGCAACAGAGTGAGGATGGGAGCCGTGCCAGTTGGCCCCCACAGCAACGCGGTCGCCAGGCAAACCCCCGTTCCGAGGAGGAGGAAGAGGGGCCACCGGTCGGCCCTCGAGCTCTCCTGGATCGGGGCGCTTCGTTTCTTCACATCGCTCCTGCGCTTCGACTGCGGGGGACGTAAAAAAAGCTGACGGTAGCACGGGGTCTTGGAATTCCGAGGTTAGGATAGCCGGGAAATCGCCCGGGCGAAGATACACGGACACGCGCTGCACTAGTCATTCCGATGGTCGGATGGGGGGCGGCGAAATCAACGGAATGGAGTGCAGATGAGCGCAATCGCAGCGAAGACATCCCTAGGTCTGGCGACCTGTTTTGCAGTGAGCCTCGGTCCGATCGGCTCCTCCACCGCCGCTCCGATCACGGAAGAGAAGGTAACTCTGCGCTTCGATGCCCGCGACGTGGGGGGCCCGCAACTGCCGCTGCGCAAGCTCGGAACCGATCTCTCGGTGCTTTTCAGCAGCTACTACGGAACGCGAGGCGATGGCTCCCTCTACGACTTCCTCGGCAAGCTGATCGAAGAAGGGAACGCGGCGTCGGTCGAAGATGCGCAGGACTTCGTCGAAGCGATGCTCTTCGACGACAATCCGGACCAGGCGCCTCAGAGCGTGCTCGAAAACCTGCGGATCCAACAGGTGCAGCAGTTGCGTTACCCGCTCGGTGCCCAAGCAGAGGTGTTCCACTGGTTCGAGGCGCTCGGTGACTACCAGGTCGGTCCCTGCGACGATGGCGATGTCGACGCGCGCGCCTACGCGGGCCAGGAGTACAGTCGCCCCTGCTCACACCAGGGTGGGCTCTTCGATTGGAATCTGCGCGACATCTATCCTACCGGAAACGCGCTGCACGGGCAGCAACACTTCGGTCCGGTGGAGCTGGTGCGGCTCGCCTGGGAGCTCGGCCTGCTCAACGGCAACGTGCTTCGCGTGAATTATGTCTTGAACTACGGCGAAGGCATCATGGTCGAATGCGACGGCACGCGCACCGACTACATCACGCACCACAACCCCTCGCTGCCTCTGCGCGACCACGGCTACGGACCGAGCCTTGGCGCCCTTCGATCGATCGCCCCCTGGGGCTACGAAGTTCCGGAGGAGTTGATCGACGATTTCTACCCCTGCCACCGCTGGGATGAAGAGAGCGAATCGATCGTGCGGTGCGACGATCCTCTGATGCGGGCCTCCGCTTTGATCGAGTTCTTCAATGCGCCGGCGACGGAGGACTGGAATCAGGACGGAGTTCTTCAGGGCCTGGCTCGGGACGATCTGTACGCGAACGCGGGTCTGCCCTGGGGCGCGAGCGCACCGAGAATCTACGCCTTCGAGATGGGCAACGAGGTCGTGACCAAGCGCTCTCAGACCGCTGGCGAAGGGGAGGACTGCGAGCGAACGAAGGGCTTGCCCAACAATGGACACACTTGTGGGCGAGAGTACGCCGAATGGGTCGTTGCGATGCGGGAGTTCATCGATACGGCGGATCCCGAAAACGCACACACGTACAGGCTGGCCACACAAGTAATCCTTCCCGGCCACAACGGTTATATTCAGATGCAGATCCGATCCGACGCGATTCCAGGCGTGACCTGCGATGGCGATACTCTCCAGAACGGGCGTAGCGCCACATGGAACGAAGTCCTGTACACTTTCGAGAACGACTCGGGGAAGCGTTTCGCGGATGCGATCGACGGCGTGGTGCTGCATGCGTACGGGCCACGAACGCTGACCGATGCTGGTGAGGACTATGATCCCAGCACCGAGATCGGCAGTGCCGACGAGATCTTCTTCCGCGAGCAGGCCATGGGGGTCGCGCACCAACAGCTCGAGCTCGTGCGCTCAGGCGTCGACGCCGACGAGCGACTGGGGGACGAAGAGCAGGAAGGGCTGCAGAAAGAGTGGGAGAGGATCGTTGGAGCCGATCCGCCCTTCCCCCCGATCGCATTGACGGAGTTCAGTCTGTCGCCAGGAATGCACTCGCGGCTCTCCGGGGCCGCGATCGCGAGCTTCATGATCGCATTGGCCGAGGACAATGTCGGCAGGCAACAGGTCGGACTGGCGAACCGCTTCACGAACTACGCGTTTTGGCGCAACAATGTGTGGCTCGGCGAGCCGCGCCCCTATCTCGATCGGATCTACGGAGCCTTCGCATGGGAATCAACCGATCCCGTGCGCTGCTTCGGCCCCACGATCGAGGTCGACTGCGTCGCTTACGATCCCCTCACCTCGCTGCCGCTGATCGCCCACCGCCGAACCGGGCCGGTTGCCGAGCGTTGGTTCGGCGAGATGATGACCAAGCTCAGGACCAACGATGAGAGCGCGGCGATCGACATGCAGCCCAATCCCTCCGATCCGCTCCGGATCGAGGGGTTCGATTCGGGAACTCTAGGGGCCGGCTGCCCGCGGTCGAGATCGAATCGCTCGGATGTGTCGGCATTCGCTACAAGCAGGATTCGGTCAATTTCGTGGAGCTCTACATGGTCAACCGTCTCCCGGACAGGAGCATGAACGTTCGGGTCGAGGACATATCGGGACTCGGTGTAGAGCACTGGGCCAAGGTGCTGATCCTGCATGGCGGCGAAGGGCCCCACGCCTACAAAGAGCCGGTCAAGCACACGCGGGTCAATCCACCACCAGGCCTGAGCGACGGCTTAGATCTGCCCGCCAACTCGGTTGCGTACGCGATCCTCACCGACGCTGCTCTATCGAGCAGGCGGATCGCAGCTCTGCCGGGAGTGGAGTAGGCCACACCACGTTGACGACGTCCGCACCCTGGGCTACGGTCGCATCAGGTCATTGCAAACAACGTGCACTTCCAGCCTGATGGAGGAGACATGAAGCTCAAGGAACACCGGCGCGAAGGCGTGGTCGTTCTGGTCGCCAAGGGCAGGATCCTCGGCGGATCCGATACCCAGCTCCTCGAATCGACGATCAAGGAGCTGATCGATACGGGCGTGCGCCGGGTCGTGCTCGACCTCGCCGACGTGACCTTGGTGAATTCCAGCGGGCTCGGCAGCATCATCAGCAGCCACTCCTCGCTCAGGAAGGCCGGGGGCGACCTGAAGCTCCTCAACGTTTCCAACAAGATCGAATCGCTGCTGATCATCACCAAGCTGGTTACGGTCTTCGACTCGTACCGCTCCGAGGACGAGGCGGTCGCGGCTTTTGGCGACCGGAGTGGCTGAGGTGGTGGAGCCGGGACTCGTCATCACCCGGGTAGAGCGCGGAGACGTCACCTCGATCCGGCTCGAGGGTTTCCTCGATGCGCATACCGCGCCCGCCCTCGACAAAGAGATCAAGCAAGTCATCGACCTGGGGACGAGGCGGATCGTGGCGAACCTCGCTCGGCTCGACTATATCTCGAGCGCCGGCCTGGGCGTTTTCATGAGCCACGTCGAATCGCTTAGAGCCGATGGCGGCGATCTCAGGCTCTGCGGCCTGATCCCCAAGGTGCGGCGGGTCTTCGATATCGTGGGGTTCTCCCGTGTCTTCGAGCTCGACGACGAGGAGGATGGTGCCGTCGAGCGATTCGCCGGAAAGGGTACGGTCTCGTGAAGCCGCGCGGGTCGGAGTTCGTGTTCAAGATCCCGGGATGTACGGCGAATCTCGAGCTGGTTCGGGAGTTCGTGGGCCGCGTGGCGAGGCGCTCCGGTTTCGGCGATTCCGAAGTAGACGATATCGCGCTGGCGGTCGACGAGGCCTGCGCGAACGTGTTGGAGCACGGAGCCACGCGCCGGACGCGGCAGATCGATCTGCGCGTGAAGGACGAAGCATCGGGCCGCTTTTCGATCACGGTACTGAACCGAGGCGCGAGGATCCCGAACGAACGCTTCGCGAAACCGGATTCGAAACGGAGAATCCGAACCCGGGAGCCTGGGGGGCTCGGGCTCTACCTGATCCGCGCACTGATGGACGAGGTCGAGCTCGAGCATCGCTCGGCCCGCACGCAGAGTCTCACCATGGTGAAGTACCGCTCGGCACAGTGAGCGCCGACCCCTCCGCCGCCGCGACCCTGCAGGCCCACCTTCTCGAGAGCTTCTACGAGACCGCGTCGCTCCTCGCCAGGGGCAGCTCAGAGGCGGATATCTGCCAAAACCTCCTCCTCGGCTCGCTCGGATCGGCCGGTGTCACGAAAGGCGTGGTGCTGCTCCAACGTGACGAAGGGATCGAGATTCTGGCGAGTGGCGGGCGCGCGATCGACTCCGGAGCGCTGCCTCGAAACGCGAAGCTCGGGCCCGAGCTCGAGGGAACGCTCGCCCGCGACACACCGCTCGCGCGCGCGCTGGTGGAGATGGGATTGGAACTGGGCATCGGCATGCGGATCGCGGATCGCATGATCGGGCTGCTGTGCCTGGGGAAGACGATCAGCGGCGACCCGCTCGGAGATGTCCCTCTACAGTATCTGCGGGCGATGGCCTGTTTCCACGCGGTCTCGATTCGAGACGCACAAGATTGCGCCAGACTGTCGACGATCAACGACGATCTCGAGCGCCGAAACACCGAGCTGCAGAACCTCTTCGAGCTGAGCAAACAGTCGGCGGCGACGATCGAAGAGGGGGAGATCCTCGATCTGCTCG
>NYZA01000035.1 GCA_002686955.1 Gemmatimonadota bacterium | reverse complement strand
CCTCGGAGAGGCCGCGTTGTCCCGCGATACCGTCGCTGGAGCGCGCTGCCGGCGTGTTCCTGTCGCGGGGTCGACCGGAGCCGCTTTTCTGCCCGGAAATGTTGTCAACATGTTTCTTGAGGAAGTTCACGGACGGATCCCGCGCGCGGAGCCCGGCGGACTGCCGTGCCTCCGGCGCCGCCCACCACCGCCGCACCTCCCGAGGATTCCACTCCGCCAATGCTGCTATGCGATATCTTAGACAAAGGTAGAGACTCACGAAATTCTGTTTGCTTCCCCATTTTCTTCACATCGATCTCGCGCCGCTGTTATGGTGGCTCTGATTCGCGATCGATTTGGATCGCGAAACAGGAGCAACGCCCCGGCACCGGAAGGACGTAGACATGCGTGTACCTCAGCCTCTGCGCTCAGCCCTCGCGCTGATCGCGGCACTCGGTGCCAGTCCGGGGGTTGACGCCGCCCAGCTAGGAGCCTATTGCGGAAGTGGGCGGCGCCCCCGTCACCGTGCGCTCCTCGGGAGGCGGTCAGAGCACCGAATATCGCGACGCAGTCTTCGAAATCTACAACAACTCCGATGAGGTCAACCGGCCAAATACCGCATGCAAGGACATGCGAATCACCATCGCGCTGTTCGAGATCATCGGCCTCGAAAAACTTGCCGCGATCGGCGTATGGCATCGGAACAACAACGCCAGCCAGGAGTACGTCACGGGTCTTTTCATTCGAGACAACTATCTCGAGGCCGCCAACAACTAGGAAGCAGTGGTGGCGATCGGCCGAAAGACCCGCCTCACCAACGGCTTGCGCAATCAGCAGCTGAAGTGGGGCGAGATCACCAACAATGAGATCGTTGCCATGGGCACCGTGCAGGACACCGATGGCATGACATTGCACCATTTCGTCGGGAAGATCGCCAACAACCGCGTCCGTGCGCCGAAGCTCCCGATCGTGATCGACCGCTGGATGCTCACGACGAGAGCCCGTTTTCCGCTGCTCGATGAGCGGCCGCATGCTTGGTAGAGGCTGGCGGCCGGCTCTTCGCCCTCCCGCAACTACCTACTCCAACCACAGCCGATTTCCTCTGCCGCCATACATACCCATGTCTGCCCTCGGCCCATCCACGTGCCCTTCCGGCCATCGCGGGTCGCTATCGTAGATGAGATCGTGACCGGCCGGATCGCCGGTGTCGATGCACGGGGAGCCCGAGCTGAGCGGTAGTCATGGCCATGGTAGGGATCGGCGAAGAGAGGATCGGTGTCGATGTTCCCGGTACCGGGCCACCCTCCCTCGACATTTGGAGTAGGTGGCGGGGTTTATCCCTCGCGACCGGGATCGAGAGGCTCGGGTGCATGATCCCAGACGATGGTGTTGATCAGACTTGCTTCAGCGTCATCGTAGGCGACGACCGCTGCCCCCACCGCGCCGCTGGACGCCGGAAGAAGCGAGCTGAAAGGCCGGTTCGGGGTTGCGGAGCCACGGGGCGTGCCTGGCGACGAAAGGCGGGGAATCGATCGCCAGTGCGCGGTCATCCCTCTACTCCTCGAATCGACCGATCGGCGAAGGGGCGCCGGGGAGACCGCCCGGTTGCGATTTCGCTCAGGCGGCCGAAGAGGGAGTCGGTTTCTCGCGCGGCGCGGTACTCGAGAGGAAGCCGAAGCCGGATTAGGAAGAGCGACGCTCTGGATCTGGGGTGCATTGGGGGATGATTGCGTATTCTTCGTCCGCTCGCTCGTCCGGACGTCCTCCAAAGGAGCCACCACGATGAAACGAATCGATCATATTGGAATCGCCGTTCCCTCGATCGAAGAGGCGATCCCTTTCTACCGCGATGTGCTGGGGCTCGAGATGGAAGGGGAGGAGGTGGTCGAAGGGCAGCAGGTGCGAGTCGCGTTCTTCGCGATCGGGGGGAGCCGGATCGAGCTGCTGGAACCGACTTCCGATCGGAGTCCGATCGCCGCTTTCTTGAGAAAGCGGGGGGCGGGGATCCACCACATCGCCTACGAATGCGCGGATCTCGACGACCGGCTGGAATCGCTGGCGCGGGAGGGCGTGCGGCTGATCGATCGGCGTGCTCGGCGGGGCGCGCACGGGATGCGGATCGCCTTTCTGCATCCGAAGGGGAGCGGGGGGGTGCTGACGGAGCTTTGTGAGGGCTCTGGACCTAGAGGAGATGCGGGATCTGCCGACTCGCCTCGGGGGTGAAGCGCAGGAGCACCTCGAGTGCGCGGCGGTGGTTCTCGGCGCGATCGTCCTCTTGGAGGTAGAGAAGGGCGGCCACATCTCGCCAGCGGAGCAGCTCACGGCGCAGGGGGCGGCGTCCGTGGACGGCGATGGTGAGGTCGGCGAGGTTGAGGACTCGCTCGTAGCAGCGTCGCGCTCCCTCGTCGTCGCCGGCTCGAATCCTGGCGGTGCAGCGGTTCATCTCATTGGCGATCATCAGGATTTGACGGTTCAGATCGAAAGTGGCCCAGCGTTCCTTGCTGAGTCCGGAGTGCTGGGCCGGCAGGGTCATGGCAACGCTTCACCTCGACCGATCAGATCGAATGTGATGGCTCGAACTTGTCGGCGCACGCTTTCGTCGCCGATCAGCATGCCGGGGTTCCCCTGTGTCGGTCGGATGTTGATCAGTGCGGTGTATTCGATGCACTCCTCTTCGCCCAGAGCGGGGTAGTAGTTCGCGCCCCAAAGCCGGGCCTGTTCGCTGCCGCGATCGAGCAAGATCTGCTCGGCGTCGGAATGAAGCTCGCCGCCGATCGCGACGATTCGCCGGTCGATATCGACCACGTATTTCACCATATCCCCGAACCAATGCGCGACCAGCGGGGCGAGATCGGCCGGCGCGATCTTCTCTTCGATGATGACTATTTCGCGGGCCTCTCTGCTCACCGATCCGCCTTTCGTTCTTTAGGGTACGCGCAAGAACAACTTGTCCTTTGGCATCCCATCTGCACCACATCTCCGGCCGATCGGCAAGCTCCGAAAGCCCGGGAATAGCCCGACTATTCCTCCGGTTTCGGGGCTTGCCGATCGACCAGATCTGCGGCACATCTGGGCGCCAAGATGACAAGCTATTCTTGCGCGGCCCCTTAGTGCGCCGGGAAGATCCCCGAAGGATGCCCCCGGCGTTATGATCAGCGATTGTGAGTCTAGGGCGGAAGGCCCCCAGTACAACACGGAATTCGGAGATGAGACTAGTGGCGACGCCGGTGAAGCTGAACGGAAAAGGGCTGACGATCGACGATGTAGTGAAGGTCGCGCGGCAGGGTGCGAAGGTGGCGATCGGGCCGGAGGCGATCGATCGGATCAAAACCTGCCGGTCGATGCTGAATCGCAAGCTCGACCGGGGAGAGGTGATGTACGGTATCAACACCGGCATCGGAGAGCTCTCCGAAGTGGTGCTGCCGGCCGATCAGCTCGCCCATTTCCAGCGCTATCTGATCCACAACCATGCGGCAGGAATCGGGGAGTCGGCGCCGATCGAGCATGTGCGTGCGGCGATGCTGGGGCGGATCAACATGCAATGCCTGGGGCATTCGGCCTGCCGTCCGGAGATTCCGCTGACCTATGTGGCGATGCTGAATGCGGGCGTCACACCGGTGGCCTGCGTCAAAGGGAGCGTGGGGGCCTGCGGAGATCTCTCTCCGATGTCGCAGATCGCTTTGAGTCTGATGGGCGAGGGGGAGAGCTTCTACGAGGGGAAACGGATGCCGAGCGCCCGGGCCTTCGAGAAGGCCGGAATTCCGATTCCGGGGCTTCAGGCGCGGGATGGGTTGTCGGCGATCAACGGGTCGAATGTGATCACCGGCATGGCATCGCTCTTTCTGCACGATGCGGAGCGATGGATCAAGCAAGCCGAGATCGCGGCCTCGATGAGCCTCGAGGCGTTGCAAGCGAATTTGAAGCCGTACACTTCGCGACTGCACGAGCTGCGAGGGTTCCGCGGGGCGGTGACCTGCGCTGAGAATCTGCGCCGTGTAATGGACGGCTCCGATCTGATGACGGGAAAGGTGGCGGTGAAGGTGCAGGATGCGTATTCGATGCGCTCCACCCCTCAGGTGCTGGGATCGGTCCGTGACTTGATGGCCTACACGCGCACTCAGGTCGAGATAGAGCTGAACGGGGCGGCGGACAACCCGATCTTCGTTCCGGAGGACGATGTCGTGCTGACCGGCGCCAATTTCCAGGCGACCCCGGTGAGCCTTCCGCTCGATTCTCTCGGAGCGGGAGTGACGATGGCCTCGGTGCTCTCGGAGCGCCGCCTGAATCGATTGCTCCACCCCGCTTTGAGTGCCCAGCTTCCCGCGTTTTTGACCAAAGGGGCGGGGATGTTCTCGGGGTTGATGCTCAGCCAATACACGGCCGACTCGTTGGTGGTGGAACAGCGGATCCTGAGCGCGCCGGCCTTCATTCAGTCGATTCCGGCCGCGGCGGATCAAGAGGATTTCGTCAGCATGGGGATGAACAGCGCGCTCAAAACCTTGTCGATTCTCGACAACGCCAGGGGAATCCTGGGGATCGAGCTGATCGCAGCGGCCCAGGCCTTGGATTTTCGCGAATTCGACTTCGGCGCGGGGACGAACGCGGCGCGAACCGCGATCCGCGCGGTGGTGGATCATCTCGACGAGGATCGGCCGCTCTATCACGACCACAACAGCATGAAGGCCGCGGTGGAGAGGTGTGAGGTGTTGGAAGCGGTCGAAGATGCGGTGGGGAAGCTGGGAGAGTCGTGGTGAGTGTCCGCGCGGGGCTGGTCGGGGCGGCGGTTTGGGGCGGCGCGGCGGCGGGGGCGTTGGGCGCGGCGAACGACTCGGATTGGGATCTGGCGCGTCGCGTGGGCGCCAATCACGAGGCTTTGCGCACGGGACACGGGCGCGCGCGGCTGAAGGAGATCGAGACACTCGCCACTGTGGCCGGCGCTCAGGACGAATACAACGTTCTGCACTACACGATCGATATCGATGTCGATCCAGGAATCTTCTCGCGCGATATCGATGGGAGCTGCGATATCTTACTCACGCCGACCGGCGCGGAGCTCTATCAGGTCGTGCTCGATCTCGACTGGCGGATGAAGGTATCGGCGGTCTTCGACGGTGAGGGGCTCCCTTTGAGCTATGGCCATCACCTCGATGTTCTGACCGTGGAGCTCGCGCCGACGCTGATGCCGGGTGAGGAAGCGACGATTCGCGTGGAGTATGGCGGGTCGCCGCTGACCAACTTCTTCGGATTCGACATCTGGCGCTTGCGGCCCACACCCGTAGTCTACACTCTCTGCGAGCCGAATGGATCGCGCACATGGTGGCCATGCAAGGATCATCCTAGTGACAAGGCGACGGTCGATCTGATCATCACGATGCCGCAACGATATACTGTCGCATCGAACGGCTTGCTCGAGGCGGTGATGAGCAACGACGAGGGCACACTGTCGCACCATTGGTCGACCCGCTACCCGCTGGCGCCCTATCTCGTCGCGTTCACGGCGACCAACTTCGTGCTGATCGAAGACAGCTACGAGCTCAGCGAGGGCGGAACGCTGCCGCTTCTCTACTACACTTGGCCCGAGGATGTGGAGGATGCCGAGCAGGACGTGGCATCGATTCCAGGCATGCTCTCGGTATTCGAAGACGAGTGGTTCGGCTACCCCTTCCCGGAGGAAAAGTACGGCCATATGGAGACACCGCTGGTCACCGGTGCGATGGAACACACCACGATGACCAGCTACGGCCAGCTCCTTTACACGGGAACCGGCTACTTCGATTATGTCGCCGCCCACGAGCTGGCTCATCATTGGTGGGGTGATCTCGTGACCTGCGGCACTTGGGACGATATCTGGCTGAATGAAGGTTTCGCGACCTATGCCGAGGCGATCTACCACGAGGCCCTGACCGGCTTCGGAGGCTATCTCGAATACATGCGGGCGATCGAGCGGCCGCGCTTCTATGGGCCGATCCATGCCCCAAATCGTGTGTTGAATACGACGGTGTACGACAAGGGAGCATGGGTGCTGCACATGCTGCGCGGGATCGTCGGTCGAGACATATTGATGGGGATTTTGAGGACCTGGGGGACGCGTTTCGCGCACGAATCACCCGTCACTAGCGACTTCACCGCCGTCGCCGCCGAGGTGGCCGGCCAGGATCTGGATTGGTTCTTCGATCCGTGGTTGTACGAGATCGGGCGGCCTGAGTACGAGTATGGGCTCCGCGTCCGGCCGATTATGGAAGACCGCAGCTGGATCGACCTGCAGCTCGAGCAGGTACAGGGGGGGGTGAATCCGTACACGATGCCGATCACCCTTCGGGCGCATCTGGAGGGTGGCGAGCACGTGGATGTGGTCGTGGAGAACGGCGCGACAAAGGAGGCGTTCAGCTTCTTGATCGATGGTGTGGTCGAGGAGGTGGAGATCGATCCCGAGAGCTTCGTGCTGGCGGAGTTCCGCGAGAGAGAGTGGGTGCCGAACCTGCGGGTCGATGTAAGCAGGCGGTAGCCACGCGGACAGCGGCTCCTCCGCCGGTAGCGGCCACCGGACCCCTTTTTTGATCTCCTTGTGTAAGAAACCCAGAGGCGATCGCACTCATGGGTCAAGCGGTGCCGGCCTGGGCGCCGGACCGCCAGAACACAGGATTCTCGAAGAGTCCTATCCTGCTCGAATCCACACCCATCGAAGGAGACCTTCAAATGAAGACGTTCGCGACCCCATCTTCGACGCTCGTCGCCGCGCTCGTAATCGCATCGCTCAGAGCTCCCGCTCTGGCGGGGCCGGCAGGCTGGAGCATCGATCGCGCGCATACCGAGATCAACTTCAGCGTCAATCACTTCTTCACCCCCGTGACGGGCAGCTTCGAGGAGTTCGAGGTCGATCTACAGTACGATGCGGAGCATCCCGAGCGCAGCTCGGTCGAGGTTCGAATCGACGTCGCCAGCATCGATACGGGCAACGCGAAGCGAGACAAGCACCTTCAGACACCCGATTGGTTCGATGCGGCGGGACACCCGAAGATCACCTTCAAGAGCACGGGTGTTCGTCGAACCGGCGAGAGCGAGCTCGTGGCCACTGGACGGTTCACGATGCGAGGCAATTCGAAGGAGATCGAGCTTCCGATCAAGATCCTCGGCACGCAGCAGATTCCTCAGAAGATGCAAGCGATGCTGGGAGGCGCGAAAGAGGTGGCGAGCTTCGACGCGTCGACCCTCATCGACCGTGGCGACTATCAGATCGGAACGGGCAACTGGGCCGGCACCATGGTCGTCGGTGGAGATGTCAAGATCCAGATTCTGCTGGAGGCGCATAGGCGGTAGCTTCGCACGCTTCTCCACGAAAGAAGAGCCGGCATCGTCTCTGATCGGTGCCGGCTCTCTTCTTCATGTGTGCCTCGTTAGTCGCCGCTTTTGTCTTTGTCGCGATCGCGCAGCTCGTGAACGATCGAATCGCCGAGCGATTTGATCCTGTCGATATCGTCGTGCTCTCGCTCGCGTTGTACGCGGCGCCAAGCCTCGTTGATCTTGCGATAAAGGATGCCGAAGAGCCACGTGCGCACGTGAGAGCGCCCCTCGAAAGTCTTCGCTTTTTCGATGAAGGTCTTGAAGGTCTCCTGGGCGATGTCGTCGGCGCGCTCCGCGCTGAACCCCGCCCCCCGCGCCGCTCTGTGGACCTGGGGAAGGTAGGCGCGAACCACCGCCTCGAGCGCATCGCGGTCCCCGGCTCTCAAGCGTTCGGCGAAGCCAACGCTGGAGAACTCGGCTGTGGAGATCACGCCAACCCAATCGGGTCGTCGTGACGGTCGAATCCTCTTCCGTGCCGCGGTTTCTGCTCTCGGTTGGTCACGCCGGTAGTCCGATCTCCAAGTCGCCGCCCGCCGTCAGGGGTCCGATCTCCGGACCGTGGGCGCATGGGAAAGGGAATTCTACTCAATCAGCGCAACCTCGGTGCTTGGTAGACCCACCCCCCTTCCGCGCTACGTTCCGCCCCCTCGCCGCCGTAAGCGCCTATGTCGCCGAACTCGGTGCCAAGGCCCGCATGACAACCGAGCAAGCGGTCTTCGAGCCATGGTGCGCCGCTGTCGATCGCCGGTGAGTCGAGATTCCAGCCACATCGCGTCGCGCGGAGGCGGAGATCCACGGCGGTGTGGAAGAGTGGATCCTGGTCGAGGTTGCCCTCTCCGGGCCATCCGCCTTCGATAATGGAGTAGACGACCGTGAGGCCCACCGACGCGTCGTGGATCTCGTCGCCATCGTTGTTCCAGAGTATGCAGCTCGCGAGAGTGGGATGCTGGTTCGAAACGTAAATGCCCGATCCGCTGTTGGTCACTCTGTTGTGGCTAAGGGTGCAGTTGTCGAGTTCCGCTGTGGCTTGAAGATACGCGCCACCGCCTTTGTCCGCTTGATTGGCGCGAAGAGTACATCCAGACATCCGCGGGCTACCGTAGGAGAAGAGCACACCTCCTCCGTTGTGCGAGCAGGTGTTGTGAAGGAAGTCAGTACGGACCAGCAATATGTCCGCACGCTGGGAGTACAGGCCTCCGCCAGATCCATTACCCGCAGAGACGGCGGAATTGCCTGTCAAGTTGCAGTCCGTCGCCTCGAACGAACCGTAGTCCGCGAATACTCCGCCGCCCTTCGAGTCGTTGGCGGCCTCGACGACGTTGTGCGCCAATCTGCATTCTCGCATGGTAAACAGCCCCCCACGTGTGCGCACTCCGCCGCCGAAGGCCCACGATTCGGCGGCGATACGGTTTCTCGAGATACTGCAGTCGATCAACTCGACATCATCTCCGCTGCAGTAGAGCCCCCCACCGGAACCCAGCGCCCCGCTCCAATCGCCACTCCCGAGAATCTGGTTCTCATCGATCGAGCACGCCACGAAGAGCGCTGACGCCCCGTGATCACAAGCAACTCCTCCTCCATTCGGTCCAAATGTCGCAATCGCCACGGCTCGATTGCGATCGATCCGGCAGAGCTCGAAGCGAGCGAAGGCGCTCGAGCAGTAGACACCGCCGCCACCGCCCGAGGTGTTTCTCGCTTCCACCCTCACACCGTTCTCGACGATGTCGCACCTTCGGAAGATCGGTGATCCTTCTCCTTCACAGTACACTCCGCCACCCTGCGCTTCGAACGACTCGTGAAAGTCACCGACCGGCGCGGAATCGTGCGAAGTCGCCCAGTTTCCCTGAATCACGCAGTCCTCGATCCGCGGTGAGGACAGGCATCGAATTCCGCCTCCTTGCCGCGCCTTCCCTCCCGTGATCGTGAGCCCCGCCAAAACACTGTTGGTGTCTTCTTCGCTCTGGAAGACAAAGACCGATCCGGCGCCCGACCCATCGACAATCGTCTCGGCGACGGTGCGCGGATCGGATGGGTTCTCGCTGCGCACGGTGATCGCCTTTCCGGCCAAGTCGACCGACGATTCGAGATAGGTGCCTGGCGCGATGACGACGGCGTCTCCATCCAGGGTCAGCGCGATCGCCTGTGTAATCGAACCCACATCGAGCGGTACACGGATCTCTATCGCCTCTTCGCCGCGAATCACAACAGATCGCTTGATCTCGGAGACATCGGCCCCGTAGCGCGACAAAACGATTCCAGCTCGATACACTCCGATCGGTGCCCATGGCGGTACGGCGACAGCAAAATGGTGTTGTACAATGCCACCGGGCTCTATCGCGACGACCGGCCCGTCGTGGGCCGTTCGGGTCCACGGGGGAGCGGTATTCAGTTCTACGACCACGCGATCGAATGCCAATGTGTCGTCGCAGCCGTTCGCGATTTCTATGCTGCCCTTCAAACTGTCGCCACGAAAGGCGACGACGGGATGGCGATCGGGCACGATCTCGAGTGCACAAGCGCCTCCGCCATAGGCACCTTGATCAGCTCGAATCGCCCCCAGACCGAAATCACAATCGAGCCATCGATCTCGAATCGCGGGATCTCCTGAATCGATGGCGGGAGAGTCTTCTTCGAACCCACACTCGATCGAGCGCAGACGCCAGTCCCCATTCTCCGGGTCGCGGAAGAGCGGGTCTTGGTGCAGATTCCCTTCCCCCGGCCACTCCGCGCGGACCGTGGACCAGCTGATATCGACATCGTCCTGCCCGCCGCTGATCTCGTTGGGCTCGTTGCCCCAGACGATCGAGTCGATCAAGGTGATCGGCGCCGCTCGACTGTGGATCCCACCGGCGTGTCCCGATGCATAGTTGCCAGCAATTGTGCAGTTTTGGAGGCGCGCCTTGCCCCGTGATGAATACACTCCGCCGCCGCTGCCTTTCAGCCATGGATGCCCTGCTGCCCGGTTTCCGGTGATGATGCAATTTCGCAAATCGACCGGCTCATCGGATCTGATCCGCAGTCCACCTGCGTACCAATCAGCCTGATTGTCGCTAATGCTGCTACGCTCGATGAGAGTGTGTCCACCGCTGACTTCGATCAGAACTCCTCCCGCCGCTTGGCCGGCCATGTTGTCTTCGATGATACAGTCCAAGACAACGGTGTTCGGCTCGCACCCAGAGTCCCCACCCAAGCAGATCCCTCCACCATCGGCACAGTCCCCCCTGGTAACGAAATTCCCCCGAACGATCACGCTATCCAGAGTGAGATCAGCGCATTTCGCGGTCAATCCCCCTCCTCGAGCGTAGTATGAATTGACACTGTTGTTCTCTATCAGACAATCGACGAAAATCGGAGACCCTCCGTAACAGGATACACCACCTCCTCCCGCATAGTTGTACAGGTCGTCGACGAGATTGTTGGCTATTGTAGTCTTAACAAAACGGGCCGAGCAATACACGCCACAGACGCCTCCTCCGTCCGATCCGTAGACCTTATCGGTTTGATTCCACACGATTCTGCAACGATCGATCGTTGGGGAAGCATTTTCACAGTAGACGCCGCCCCCACATCCCCTGGAGAATCCCTTCGTAATCGTCAAACCCGCCAAAACACTCGCCTCCCCCTCGCCTTGATCGAAGGTGAAGGGCCTCCCACTCCCTCCGCCCGACACAACCGTCCCCACAACCGTCAACGAGTCATCCGGATCGAGCCCCGTTACAACGATCGCCTTCCCCGCGAAGCCGAGATCGGTCTCGAAATAGGTGCCGGGATGTACCCATACCGTATCGCCCTCCACTGCGGCATCGATCCCCTGGCTGATCGTGGGATAGTCGCCCGGAACGTTGATCCCACGGGCCAGCGCCGGAGAGGCTAGGAGAAGCGTTGTCACCCACGTTCCGAATCGCATGCGATCCTCCTTCGCGGTGAACCACCAGACTACCGCGGGGCGTCGTCTCGCCGATCTCCACTTCCGTCGGGCGGCTCCGATTCCCCTGAGTCTATCCCGTCGCGATCCGCTCGACCACCGCCCGCACCAGCCCATCCGCCGTGCTACGCGCCGGCACTACATCGGGCGCCAAGCCGGCCGCCCCCAACGCCTCCGCCGTAGTCGTACCGATCGCGGCCACGATCGCACGCGGGAAGATCCGCCGAAAGCCCCCGGCCCCCGCCCGTGCCAGCAACCCTTCGACCGCGCTCGGCGACGCCAGAAGAAAGGCGTCCACCTCTCCGAGCGCCTCGAGCTCGTTCAGACCCACCGCCCACGGAATCGTGCGGTAGGCGACCACATCGCTCACATCGACACCGGCCCGCGTCAGGATCGCCGGCAGCTCGCCTCGGCCCAGGTCACTGCGCGGCAACAGCACGCGCTTCCGCTCCGGGCGCTCCATCGCCCCCACAAGCGCCCTCGCAAGCTCCTCGCCCCGATGGTCCTCCGGCACCAGATCGACTTGCCCCCCCGCCTTCTCCACCCGCGCCGCCGTCGCCGGACCGACCGCCGCCAGCCTCGGCGGACTCGCCCCCAAGTTGGCACCCTCTCGCTCCACCGCATCGACCGCACGCGCGCTAGTGAACACCACCCAATCGAAGCCCGCCCACGCTTCGATCGCCCTCCGCAACGGCTCCCGATCCTCCGGCGGCCCGATCTCGACCGCGCTCAGACATATCGCCTCCCCCCCGAGCTCCTCGATCGCCTCCACAAGCGCCCCTCGCCCGTCGACCGG
>NYZA01000034.1 GCA_002686955.1 Gemmatimonadota bacterium | reverse complement strand
TGGGCCGGGGATTCCGCGCCGAGGTCGATCGCCGGGCGAATGAAGTCGGCGCATCTCAAGCGCCGACCACCAGACGAATCGCCCTTCTGCCCTTCGCTTCGGGACGGGATCGAGGCGGGATCTCACTCAGAATCCTCTTCTGAGCCGTCTTCTTTTTCGAGCTGCACTCCGAGTCCGTCCGCGATCCGGTTCACGTAGTTGAAGTAGGCAACGACCTGCGCGAGGTCTAGGATGTCTCCGTCATCCAAGCCCTCGGACCGCAAGGTCCGTAGGTCCGCTTCGCTCATCTCTCGTGGGTTGGTCGTTAGCTTATCGGCATATGCGCAGAGGGCGCTCTCCCGCGCGCTGATCGGTGCCGAGCGCCAGTCCGCTGCAACGGCGGCAACGAGCTTCTGGTCACGGGTCAGCGCACGGAGGGCCCCCCCGTGATGCTCAGTTCAGTAGTGGCAGCCGTTGATCGCGGAGACAACCGTGGCGACCATCTCGCGCTCGCGTCGTGAGAGCCCGGAGCGCGCGAACATTATCGTGCGATAGAGCGCCAGATGATCCCTCAGAACCGCCGGATTCAGGCTGTGGCAGCGGAGGATATGGGCCACGCGCCCCCCCCGTGGGGCCAACTTGTCATAGAGCTTCGCGAGCAGTCCACTCGCTTCGCTTTCCGCAATCTCACGAATCCAGGACATGGACTGACAGTAACACGCGCGGTCCAAGTGGCCGGTCGGGGCTATCCTTCCACTACGCGTCCAGGCGCGGGACCTGAATACCAGCCACCGAAGGAGCTCATAATGCTTCGCTCAACAAGGATTCTTCCGCCGCTCCTTCTTGCCCTCGTTTGCGGCTGCGCGAAGAATCCCGCGCCGCGATCGGAAGAGAGTGGCAAACGCCCGAATCAGTACCTCTTTCGCATGCGCGCGCATCCCAAGGGGATGATGGACCACCGCGCGATGGCGCGGGCGATCGTGGAGGCGAATGCGCACTCGAAGATCGCCTATGACGATCGGCGCCGATGGGGGTTGGTGGGGCCGACGAATATCGGTGGGCGCATCACCGATATCGCTCTGCATCCCCAGGATCCCGACATCATATACGCCGCTGCCGCCAACGGTGGCTTGCTCCGCAGCAACGACGGCGGCTCCAACTGGACTCCCCTGCACGACAAGTTCGCCACCTTGGCCGCCGGATCCGTGGCGGTCGATCCCCTCAACCCCGAGACAATCTGGCTCGGAACGGGCGAAGTGAACCCCGGAGGTGGAAGCGCCACATTTCCAGGCGTAGGAATCTTGAAGTCTACCGACGGCGGCGATCATTGGGCGATCAAGGGGCTGGAAGATACGCGTCATATCGGCAGGATCGTGGTGGATCCCACCGATTCGGATCGTGTATTCGCGGCGACCATGGGCGCCCTGTACAGCACCAATACGGAGCGCGGGCTCTATCGGAGCATCGATGGTGGAGAGAGCTGGACACAGGTGCTCTCGGTGAACGACTCGACGGGTTGCATCGATGTGGTCATCGATCCGGAGGATCCGGATCACCTCCTGGCGGCAACTTGGGAACGGATCCGAAGGCCGGATCGTCGTCGATTCGGCGGGTTTGGGTCGGGCGTCTACTCGAGCTTCGACGGTGGCGACAGTTGGTCCCTGGTCGCGGGAGGGTTGCCTCCATCCGCCGCGGATCTCGGTAGGATCGGGCTCGCGATTGCGGCATCTGATTCACGTATCGTGTACGCGATCTATGCCGACGAAGTCGGCTATTTCGACGGTGTCTACAAGTCGAACGACGGTGGTGTGAATTGGGCACGAGTGAACGACTCCGCGCTCGACTGGGTCTACTCCAGTTATGGATGGTGGTTCGGAAATATCCGGGTCAGCCCGAGCGACCCGGACCGAGTGTTCGTATTGGGGCTAGATCTGTACCGCTCTACCAACGGCGGGGATTCCTGGGGGAATGTCGGATGGGGAGTGCACGTCGATCATCACGGGATGGCGATCTCCGCACTCGATCCGAATCGGTTGGTGCTGGGAAATGACGGAGGTGTATACACTTCGAGCAACGGAGGCTCCAACTGGAGCAAGAAGACGAACCTGCCTATTACGCAGTTCTACAGCTGCGAGATCGACGCTTCGAACCCTCACCGCTTCTACGGTGGTACGCAGGACAACGGCACGAATCGTACCTACACCGGCGGTGTCGACGACTGGAGCGAAATCCTGGGGGGCGACGGATTCTATGTTTTGGTCGATCCGTCGAATGCGAACTATGTGTACGCGGAGTGGCAGTGGGGCAATCTCAACCGATCGACGAACGGTGGGAGCACGTTCTCGTGGGCGAAGAACGGTATCAACGGTTCGGATCGCCAGAATTGGAATGCACCGGTCGCCCTGGATCCGTCCACTCCCACTACAGTGTACTTCGGAACGCACCGCGTCTATCGAAGCACGAACCGCGCCGCTAATTGGAGCGCGATTTCCGGAGATCTCTCCGATGGGCCCGGAACGGGGAATCTCACCTACGGAACCCTTACGACCCTTGCCGTATCGCCGGTCGACGGAAACTACATATATGCGGGAACGGACGACGGAAACGTGGCAATAACTCGGAATGGCGGCGGGTCTTGGACACAGGTGGGAAACGATCTTCCCGATCGCTGGGTCACCAGAGTGTCGCCCGGTCCCAACGATCCAGAGGTTCTCTATGTGAGCCTCTCGGGCTTCAAATGGGATCAAGCGATGTCGCATGTATATCGGACGACCGACGGAGGGACTTCATGGGTCTCGATCGGTGACGCGCTTCCCGACGTATCGGTGAACGACATCATCGTGGATCCCGATGACTCGGGCGTGCTCTACGTCGCGACCGACGTGGGCGTATACACCTCGGAGATGGGGGGGATCGGTTGGAGACCCTTGGGTCGTGGACTGCCCATGGGAGTCGTCATGGACCTGAAGTTGGATGTCGGATCACGCAAGTTGGCGGCCGCCACTTTTGGACGCTCGATGTGGAGCATCGACTTGGGTCCCGCATCGGAACGGGACTACGAGTGGTCTTTGCGGTAGAATCAGCGTTTTCCCAGATCTCCGCATCAGCAGGTTCAGTGCAGCGATGACCGATTGGTCCCCCGACTCCTGGCGACGGCGCCCCGCGACTCAACAAGCGAGATACAAGGACACCGCTGCCCTCGACGCGGCGCTCGAGAAGATCCGCTCCTATCCTCCACTGGTGACGGCGGGGGAGGTGGAACGTTTGCGCGCGGAACTGTCCGCAGCCGCCAAGGGTCGTCGTTTCCTACTCCAGGGGGGCGACTGCGCGGAGAAGATCGAGGACTGCACATCCGATCGAATCGCCAGCAAGCTCAAGATCTTGTTGCAGATGAGCCTGGTTCTGATCTACGGCCTGAACCGGCCCGTGATTCGCGTCGGAAGGATGGCCGGTCAGTACGCGAAGCCTCGCTCCAGCTCGGTGGAGCGACTCGCGGGGAAAGAGATCGCGAGCTATCGCGGGGATCTGGTCAACGATTTCGAGCCGGACGAACGCCGCCGCATGCCCGATCCCGCCCGCATGATCCAGGCGTATCAGCACAGCGCGCTCACGCTGAATTTCATTCGCGCGCTGATCGACGGTGGTTTCGCCGACCTACACCATCCCGAGTATTGGGACATGAGGGACTTTCATGGAACTCCCGCCGAGGCGGAGTACATGAAGGTGGTCGGCGCGATTCAAGATTCGATCGGTTTCCTGGAGGGGCTGGGTGAGATCGGCACCGATCTGCTGGATCGCGTCGAGTTCTACACCTCTCACGAGGGGCTGCACTTGCCGTACGAGCAGGCCCAGACGCGCACGGTACCACGCCGCGAGGGCTATTACGATCTCGGCGCCCACATGCTCTGGATCGGCGAGCGCACCCGGAGCATCGAGGGTGCGCACGTGGAGTTCTTCCGAGGGGTTCGCAATCCGATCGGCGTGAAGATCGGTCCCACTTGCGCGCCGGAAGAGGCGGTGGAGCTCGCGCGCCGCCTGAATCCGAACGCGGAGCCGGGCCGAATCGTCTTGATCACACGCCACGGAGCCGATCAGGTCGATCGCTACCTCCCGCCCCTGATCCGCGCGATTCGGGACGCGAAGCTCCCGGTGGTCTGGTGTTGCGATCCGATGCACGGAAACGTCATCAAGACCCGGTCCGGCCGAAAGACCCGGTCGTTCGAAGCGATCTTGGACGAGCTCGGAGCGACGATTCGCGCCCACGAAATGGCCGGCACGATTCTGGGTGGTGTGCACCTCGAGCTCACCGGGGAGCGGGTCACGGAGTGCATCGGTGGAGCCCTCGGCCTGACCGAAGACGACTTGGACGAAAGCTATGAGACCTTCTGCGATCCCCGGCTCAATTACTCCCAGAGCCTGGAAGTGGCGCTGCTCCTTGCTCGCCGCCTAGGCGGCGAGGGCAGAATTTCCTAGCCCGCATTTCTCACCAACTTTCGTCGCGAGGGGGCGCAAATTCGTGCCCTGGCGGTGCTTCGCACCGTTTCGCGCGGAGGCGTGCTGGTTGCACGTCGCACAAAGCGAAACGGGGAGAAGTGCTGCCAGGGTGCGGAGATGCGCCGCCACAGCAGAAAGTTGGTGAGAAACGCTGGCTACCACCTACACCTACAGAAACTCCGGCGGCAAGAGTGGGCGTGCCGCCCGGAAGCGCGAGTCGAGTAGGGGCCGGGCCCGCGCCGGGCCGGATCGCCGATCGATCTCCGCGTGCAGCTTCATGCTCGCCCGGGTTCGATTGAGACGTCGGCTCGATTCGGTGACGCGAAGAACGAAGGGCGCGGTGAGAGTGGTGACGCCGGGGCGGCGGAAGACATAGAGTGAGCGGGCTTTCCAAGGATTCTGGTCGTCGGTTCTGTGGAGCGTCTGCCTGTCCACGATCCGCGATTCGTCTCGACACGACTCGAAAAGCGCGCGGGCGGCACGCCCCGCCATCTCGTCTCTTCTCCCGACCTCGTCTAGGATGGCCGGCATCTTCTCGGCGAGCGGCGGTTGGTGGAACATCTCGGCGCAGACACAGATCGGGCGCTGGCGGTGCATCTCGGTGAACACCTCCACCGCGTTCGCCATGTCTCCGCGCTCCAGCAGCAGACGCCCCAGCACCGGTTGCGCGAAGGCGGAGCGGTTCTCCACCGTGGCCGCGAGCGAGATCGGACCGATCGCATCTTCGAGCTGACCGCGCCGCAAGCGGAGCCATCCCAAATGAAGGGCGTAGCCCGGCACGGTGGGTGTCGCCAGCATCGCTTCGGCGAGCAGTCGATCCGCCTCATCGAGGCGTTCGGGCCGCCGCTCCAGCTCCGACAGAGCCTCGGTTAGAACCCCCGCCTCGAAGGCGTAGAAGCCGAATTTCGGATCCCAGCGGTGGGCCGCCTTGTAGTGATCCAGCGCCTCCACGAGTGATGCCTGTGTGATCTGCTCCGTCGCGGCGAAACCGGCGTCGGCCCGCCGGTGCGCCAGATCGGCTCGAACCAGGAGCGGGATAAGGAGCAGAGCGGGGACGTCCAGAAGGGCGTAGAGGAACCCCTGCCCCGGCAGGCGCTCCGCCACGGCTTCGTCACCATTGGCGCCGGCGCCCGATTCGCCATCCGAGGGCACCGCGAGAGCCAACCCGAGCAGTCCGCAGCCGGTATATGGGACGGCAAGCGCGAGGAAGTTCACGTCGGTCAGGCAGCGAACTCCGTAGGCCACGCCCGCGCCGAGCGCCGCCAGCAGCACCGTTCGGTCGGTTCCAGGCTCGGTGACCCGAAGTCGGCGGGCGACCGACGCGGTCGCCAAGCCGCCGGTGAGTGTGGCGAGAACCAGCCCCACCAGGCCGAGCTCATAGGCGACCTGAACCGGCGTCGAATGCAGATGGGTGACCGCAACACCTTCCGCCTGTCGCACCACTCTCTGGCGAAGATCGAGTGGGAAGGCGAAGGGGGTCATCCCCGTGCCGAATCCGATCCAGGGGTGAACCTCCCGGACACCGGCCGATGCCGCCTTGAAGAACTCGATCCGTTCCGAGCCGGAGCGGTCGCCTCCCCCCGAGGCCAGGCGCGCCATCCGCGTCGACAGCGCCTGCCCAGCCTCGGTCGTGGGCACCACGGCAACCGCCACCAGCGCCGCGATCGCCGCACCCGCCAGCACGCCGGCCGGGCGACGTGGACGGTCCGATCCGGCCGGTCTAAGCAAGAGATTGGCCAGCGGCACCGCCGGGATCGCCACCAGGACCCCGATCACCGATCCAAGCGATCGGGTGGCGAGAAGCGCCACCAGTCCAAGCCCCGCCGCGACCGCGCCGATCGAGCGTTCGGAGCGGTCGTGAGCCGACGAGAGGGTCAGCGCGGCCTGCACCGGAAGCACGAGCGCCAAGAAAGCTCCGAGCAGGTTGTGGTGCCCGAAGGGTGCGCTGGCGCGGGGCGTCAGCTCTCTGGACCATTGGACCAGCGCGATCGCCGCAACGATCGCTCCCAGGAGCGCCACGCCGGTCAGCACATGCCGGCGAATCTCGGCCGACCCGCGCGCGTAGGAGAGCGTTACGACGACCAGCCCCACACCGGCGATCACGGCCAGCGCGGCCGTTCCCGAGAAGCGAGGATAGGCCGCAGTGATCGCCCTCAGCTCGACGTAGGCCAAGAGTGCCGTTCCGGCGATGATCAGCCGGCGGTCGCCCTTCCGCGCGAATCCGCCCAAGCTACCGAGTCGCCGTGCCGCGAAGAAGCACATACCGATGAGAACGACATGCTGCGCCAGCGCTACGGGAGAGCGCATCGGTCCATGAAAGGTGCCCCCCCAGAGGAGCATGAAGAGCGGGATGCAGACAGCGAGGGCGGCGCCGATCCTAAATCGGTATTCGTCGCTTAGGTGCGGCAGTGGCACGCG
>NYZA01000033.1 GCA_002686955.1 Gemmatimonadota bacterium | reverse complement strand
GGCGCAGATTCGTGCCCTGGGGGTGCTACGCACCGTTTCGCGCGGAGGCCTGCTGGTTGAACGTCGCACAAAGCGAAACGGGGGGAAGTGCTGCCAGGGTGCGGAGATGCGCCGCCACAGCAGAAAGTTGGTGGGAAATGCGGGCTAGCTCTTGTCGAGCTCCGCGATCTCCGACTCGTGCTTGAGCAGAAACACGATCCCGGCCTTGGCGCACGAATCGCAGTAGCCACGCTCTTCGACCAGGAACTGGAGCGCGTCGCCCGCCTTCGCCCTCTCGGCGGCCGAGATCGCCCTCTCTTCGTCGGTGCCGAGCTTGAGGATATTGGCTCTCAATCGGCCGACCCGCTCCTGATTCGCCTCTCGGATCTTTCGCTTCATGTTGCCGAAGAGGTCCTCGAATATCTCACGATAGTGCTTCGAAACATCGAGCTTTGCATGCTCATGCGCCCACCCTCCGATGCGTAGCAGGTAGTCGCGACGGATCGCGTCGGCCTTGCTCTCTGCGGGAAGATCGAAGAGTGCCTCCATCCCCTCCATCAGCGCCTCATCGGGATCTTCCAGCTGGCCCGTGGTTGGATTGGGCACCTTCTCGCTGCGGAGTTGGGCCTTGATGTGGTCGAAATAGCGGTCGAAGCGACGGTCGTATTCCTCCTCGCTGACCAGTCCGACCGCATCGGTCAGGTCCTCATCGAGCCGCCGCAACGCATCGCGCCGCGTGCAGCGAATGAATTCCTCGACATCGTGGTAGCCCCCGCTGGCCTCGATCTGAAGGAAGTCGTACAGGGTCCTGTTCTTGACGAGCGCCTCGATCTCATCCAGAACCGCCTCCGGGCCGATGCAGGGGCTGTTGGGACGCGCCGCCGCTTCGACGAGAACCGCCCGGATCTCGCGAGGCGAAATCCCGTAGCGGCCCTCGTAGTGTTCCGTTCCTTCGTACTCGTCGCGCAGGGCCGGCAGGGCGGCGACCAGCTTCCGTCTGGCGTCGGCCGGGAGGCGGCGCGGGGCTTGACCCGATTCGTACAGCTCGGCCTTCTCGAGCGGCGAGAGCTTCGCGATTCCTCCCTTCTGCGAAGTCTCGTAGCGATCCGGAACCGGTCGGTTGAGCCGCGTGAGGACGGCCCATAGCGCGGCCGCGCGACCGGTGCCCGGGGCAATATGGCGCCTCTGCCCCATCCGCTTCAGCATCCGTTCGTAGATCTGCTCTTCCCGCGAAAGCTCCAGCAAATAAGGAGTGGGGATCAACTCCATTCGGCCCTTGAACGATGTAAAGATGCGGTCCTGCTTGAACTGATCGAGTTGCTTCTCGTTGGTCGTCGCAAACATGACGAGATTCAAGTAAGCCATGAAGCCCGGCAGTGAAATCGTTCTCTTCTCGCACGTTGTAAGGAGGTACTTGTTCGCCTCGACCGAGCGTTTCAGCAGATCGGAGTACTCGATCGCACCGCCATTGGCATCGATCAAATCGCCGGAGGGTTCGATTAGATTGAGGCTCTGCAAGCTGGGCGGCAGGTTGCCGAGGCTGCGGTCGGCGGTGACCTGTTTCGCCGTTGCGTCTACGTTCCCCTGCGGCTCGATCGTGATGGCCCCGACGCGGTAGCGACGGCTGATCGTGAAGCGTTGAACCTGTACGTGCTGAACGACCCTGGCCCAATCGCCTGAGTAGTCGTCGAGCAGCGCCTCGTAGATTCCCCGGCACTTCGCGCAGAGCTCATCATCGAGGACGAAACGCAGGTTGCGTGTCGCCGAGCCGGCGGATTCGAAACGTTCGATCAAATCCTCACGCGCCGGTTTCGGCAGAAGCAGAATCGGATGGTCCTTGAGCTCGCAGACCAACTTGGCTTGGATCTCCTTCTGGCCCAAGTGCGCGAACGACGCGCTGCTCCCCCGGCCAGCATCGGCACCGAATCCGATCGATTCGCCGACGATCTTGCGGTTGGGGAAAACCCAGTTGAATCGATAGAGCGCTCCCTGCGGGGAATAGGAGTAGGTCTCCATCCCCCGGAAGATCAGATCGACGAGAGAGCTCTTCGACGATCCGTTCGGCCCGGTCAGCACGATGAGCTTGTCGGGGCGACCATCTTCCGCGAAGGCCTGAAGGCATCTGTGGAGCTCGGCTTGTACCTTCTCTTGGCCGAAGACCGGCTCGCCCCCGTTGGGAGCGTCGAAGATCCGGAAGCGATAGAGCGGCTCGCCGATCCGTTGCACGTTGTACCGTCCGAAGTGGTCGAACATGTCGGCGCAGTACTGGGCCGCTGAGCGCAGATGCGCGTAGGGCGCCTCCTCGACGGCGTCGAGATAGTCCTGAAAGCTTAGCAGGCGCCCGGAAGAGCTGAACCGTTCCTGTACCTTGCCGCTTACTTCGTCGATAATCTCGCTCATTCGGAGGTCTCCTGCACGATCGGGAATCCGATCCGCCGGCCGGACGGCTTCTGGCGAGATGCTAGTTCAGCGTGCGGCCGGGAGGATAGGTCCGCGGGCGGCAGAGACGGTTTCTTTGGATTCCTCAGGCCTCTCCACGCAGCAGGTCGAAGCGCCGAATCCTCTCCTTCAGTGTATTTCGCGCGATCCCCAGCACTTGAGAGGCGCGGCGGATGTTGCCGTCGTGCTCGCGGAGCACCAGACCGATCAGCTCCTTCTCGGTCTCGTCGATCACCCTTCGATAGAGATCGTCCGGGGCGGCGGCGACGAGTGAGGAGATCGCCTCCCGCAGGCCATGAACCGGGCTTGTGGGGTCGGTCGCCTCGTACGCGCAGCTCGATCCGAGGACGACCGGCAGGTTCTCCGGCTCGATCGCCCGACCGTCGGACGCCAAGAGGCTGCGACACAATACATTGTTCAGCTCGCGCACATTTCCCGGCCACCGATGGGTCATCAGCCGATCGAGGGCCTGGCGTCGAATCGTGGTCACCGATCGACCGACTTCGCGGTTCAACCGCCGCACCCCTTCGGCGGCGAGAAGGACCAGATCGTCGCCGCGCGCCCTGAGCGGCGGCAGGCTCAGTTCGACCGAGGCCAGCCGGTAGAAGAGATCGGCGCGAAAGCTCCCCCGCCTCGCCATGGCCGGCAGATCGGCGTTGGTCGCCGCGATGATGCGCACATCGGCACGCCGGGTCCGGTTGTCGCCCAGGCGCTCGAACTCCTTCTGCTCGATCACGCGCAACAGCTTGCCCTGAAGGGCCGCCTCCGCGGAATCGATCTCATCGAGAAAAAGAGTGCCGTGGTTCGCCGATTCGAATCGTCCGGGGCGGTCATGGGTAGCACCGGTGAAGGCACCGCGCTGATGCCCGAAAAGCTCCGATTCCAGCAAAGAAGCCGGCAGCGCGGCGCAGTTCACCCGAACGAAGGGGCCATCGCGCCGGGAGGAGTTCGAGTGGATCGCCTGCGCCGCTAGCTCCTTTCCGGTACCGCTCTCGCCGTGAATCAGCACCGAGACCGAGGTGGGCGCGACCGACCCGATCGCCGAGTACAGCTCGCGCATCGGCCTACTCGTTCCGATCATCGCGCCCATATGGCGGGTCGGCCGAAAGTTGAGCGCAACGAGATCGGTGTTGCCGGAAAGCCGAAGCTCCGACTCGATCCGCCCCGCCATTTCGAGCAACGCGGCGGTGGAGGGTCTCGAGCTCAGAGGGAAGAAGATCGTCGAGAGCCCTGGACAGGCTTCTCTTAGCGCCGATCGAACGCCGTCGACCGATCCGTCATCGCTGCGATGCGCCACGACCACCAGCCGAACGGCATCGAGCGAGTGCCCCAGCCGGTGGACGCTCGTCTCCGATCGAACCCGTATCCCCGAGCTCTCGAGGCCGGCCGCGATTCCCAACGCTTGCCCGCCGGCGAGATCGACGAGCAATACCCTGGCGATATCTTCCACTGAGACGTCCTCCCATGCGTTGCGCGGAACGGGCTATCCGAGCGGATCTCGGATGCGGTGCGAGAGATTCCACCCGCCCGGGCTGTGGTCCGGTCGTTTCTGATCCGCTTCGACGATCGGCAAGCGACGTGCCACCCCACGCGACCGACGGTCGAAGCACCTTTCTGTCCGCTATCGCTTTCGATCCCCGGATCCGGAGTCGTCATCAGCGACCGCCACGATGCTCGCGGGGCGTGCGCACCAGGGCAATTCGATATCTCGGAGAACGCGCAGGCAGTGCGCGGAATCAGGCGAGCTGGATCGGCTTCTCCGCGGCCACGACACGGCCGATCACGGCCCCTTCATCGCCGGCCGCTCGCGCGCCCTCGAGAATGCGCTCCACGTTTTTCGGCGCGCAGAACACGACCATGCCGATCCCCATATTGAAGGCGCGAAACATCTCGAGCTCAGCGACCTCACCCCACTCGGCCAGGAGCCGAAAGAGCACCGGCAGCTCCCAAGCATCTCGATTGACGCGGCAGCCCAATCCCTTGGGCAACACACGCGGCACATTTTCCAGCAGCCCACCCCCGGTGACGTGCACCAGACCATGGACGATGCCCCGATCGAGCGCCGGGCGGAGTGCGGGCTCGTAGCAACGATGCACGGCGAGCAACACATCGCCAACGCTAGGTCCCCCTTCATGGAGCGGGGAATCGACCGCGAAGCCCTTCAGATCGAAGAGGATGCGTCGGGCCAGGGTGTAACCGTTGGTATGGAGTCCGGCTGAGAAAAGCCCAAGGGCCACGTCTCCTTCACGAATCGCCTTTCCCGTCACGACCTTGCGCCGCTCGACCGCGCCGACGATCGCGCCGACCAGATCGAGATCGTCGTCGGCGTAGAGGCCCGGCATCTCGGCCGTTTCGCCACCAAGAAGGGCGCAGTCCACCGCCTCGCACGCCTCCGCGACACCCTCCACGATCGAGGCGACGGTCTCCGAGTCGAGGCGACCCATCGCGACATAGTCGAGGAAGAATAGGGGACGGGCACCCTGGACGAGAATGTCGTTGACGCAGTGGTTCACCAGATCGGCGCCGAGGCCACGGTGGCTCCCCGCCATCGCCGCCACCATCAGTTTGGTCCCCACGCCGTCGATGCTGGAGACGAGCACCGGGTCTTTCAAACCGGCCTTCTCGAGATGGAAGAGCCCGCCGAACCCACCGAGTCCACCCAGCACTCCAGGCCGCCTCGTGCGTTTGGCGGCGCGCTTGATCTTGGCCACGGTGGCGATGCCTTCGTCGATACTCACGCCGGCTTGCTTGTAGTCCATCTTCTCCGCTTCCAGCTACCAGCCCCGAATTCCGAGACCTCAGCCCGCGTGCCGATTCAGCGCATCGAGAACGGCCCGCGCGGCCGCCTCGGCATCGGTTCGGCGGATCACGGCGGTGCCGGTCAGCTCGCCGTCCCAGCCGGAGAGGGTCACGTGGTACAGGGCCAATACGAGCCGGCGTTTGCCCTCGGCGCCGCCGACCTCGGTGAGAGTGAGCGATTCCAGCGAGGCGCTGCCGACCTCGATCTCGAGCTCTCGAAGGGCGGCCACGGTCGCATCGCAGACCAGGCGAAGAATCGCCATCTGCCCCCCAGCGCCCGACTCGATACCGATTCCGCGTTGGCCGCCACGGGCCAGGCGAACGCGAACGCGCGCCCGCTCGTTCGTGAGCATCACATCGACACCTTCGAGAGCCACGCGGGCCGAGACACCGGCTCGGGTCGAGGCGCCGGGCGGCAGGGCGATATACACATGCTCAGGATCGAGGCGGTGCGCATCGGGCCCTTCCGATCCGGTCGCCAGCTTCAGCCGAACCGCTTCGGCGACTTCGGATGTTTCTACCCGAACCAGCACTCCGTCGACATCGTCGTCGGCCCCCACCAGCACGCGCACATCGTGCACACCCGGCGTACCGGCAAGTATCGACCCGATCCAGTCCTGGATCCGGTTGTCGACCGATCGATCGATGGGTGCTTTCTCCATTCGCTTTCCGCCTAGTACGCGACGCGGGTCGTTTCTCGATACGCCGCCATTCGAGCCGCGTGGTCTTCGTCGCTCATCTCGACGACCCCTCTCACTCCAAAGTGCTCCACGCAGAACGAAGCGGTGACCGTCCCCCAGACGATCGCTCTGCGCAGCGCCTCTTCATCGAAGCCCTTCTCCCGGGTCAACCGTCCCATGAACCCCCCGGCGAAGGAGTCGCCGGCGCCCGTGGGGTCGATCACGCTCGCCAGGGGCAGGGCCGGCGCCACGAAGAGGCCCTCCGAGGTCACGAGCATCGCCCCATGCTCTCCTTTCTTGACGACGACCGCTTTCGGACCGACTTCGAGAATCGCCCGCGCGCCGATCAGAAGGTTGGTCTCGCCTGAGAGAAGTTTGACCTCTTCATCGTTGACCAGCAAGAGATCGATTCGGGGGAGGACCCGGTCGAGCGCTTCCCGCTCCCCCTCGATCCAGAAGTTCATCGTGTCGCAGGCCACCAGCTTCGGCGCGTTCACCTGATCGAGCACTCTTGTCTGGAGAGCGGGGTGGATGTTCCCGAGGAAGAGGTAGGGAGCATCGCGACAACGCGCGGGCAGCTTGGGCTCGAAATCAGCGAAGACGTTGAGCTGAGTGTCGAGGGTGGATCGATCGTTCGGATCCTCTCCGTAGACGCCCGACCAGCGGAAGGTCTCGCCTTCCACCGATTCGAGCCCCTCGAGATCGACCGCGGCGTTGTAGAGCAGGTCCCGTGAAGAGCCTGGAAAATCGCTCCCCACCACGGCAACGATCCCCGTGTCGGCCAAGGAGCTCGCCGCCAGTGAGGCGTAGGTCGCCGATCCCCCTAGCTCGTCGATCACCTCCGCGCGGGGAGTGCGGACGGAATCCAAGGCCACAGAGCCCACGACCAGTAGGTTCACGCGATCTCCTCTCTCGATTCGGTCTGCGCGCCCTCGTTCGCTCCCCCCCAGGAGTCTTCGATATCTACCATCGGATCGGACAATTCGTCGTAGCGCTTTTGCGGACAGTCGGCCCAGAGCCCTTCGAGGTTGTAGTACTCGCGCACCTTCGGCTGCATCACATGCACGACGACATCGATGAAATCGGTGAGCGCCCAGTGCCCATGTTCCGCACCCTCGGTGTGGTGAGAGCGAACCCCCTCTTTGCTGAGCCGGCGGCGAACGAACTCCGCCACGGCTCGCACGTGCACGTCCGACATGCCGCTGCAGATGACGAGGTAGTCCGCGACATTCGACGCCCGGCCGATCTCGATCACGAGAACGTCTTCGGCCTTCTTCTCGAGCGCCAAGGTGGCCGCCCGGAGCGCCGTGCTCCGGGCGGATCGGTTCAGTTCTGCCATTTCAAGTCCTCGTGGTCCGCACCCAGAACGATCGCGAAATCGGCGAGCGGTCCGGGCTCCAGCTGCTGGATAACCTCTGGACAGCCGATTGCGGTCGCCAGCTCCCGGGCCTTCGGAAGATCGCCCTTGAGATCGATGAAGATCGAACGAATGTAGCGGAAATCGTCGGCGTTGCCGGTGTGGACGACATCGAATCCGATGTCGATCAGCCGCCTCTTGGCCTCCTGGGCCAGCCCCTTCTCCCCACAGCCGTTGCGGATCTCGAGGCGCGGCCGCCCTTCGATCTCGACATCGGCGCCCCGGAGAACCGTACGCGGCCGCAGTCTTTCTCCGACCGCCGAGTAAAGACCGACCAGCGCGACGGCACCCAAGGCGATGAGAACCACGATCGATGGGATGCCGGCGGGTTGGGCGCGGGCCGTCCACCTGCGTGGCCTGCGGCGGGTTTTCGAGCTCATCTAGCGCTCCCCAAGATCCTCTCCCCCGGGGGGACGGAAAGGCCGTTCTCGATCTTCGCATCATGGAGGATCGCTCCCGTGCCGATGCGACAACCGCTTCCGATCTCGGTTCCACCCGAGAGATGCGCGAAGGGCGCGATGATCGTGTCGCGCCCGATCTGCACGGTGGGCTCGATCCAGGTGGCGGATGGGAGCTCGATCGTCACGCCGGCGGTCATGAGGGCCTCGAGCTTTCGACCGATCAGGACGCGGCCGGCCTCGGCCATCTGCGCGCGGGTGTTGATCCCCATGAGCTCGTCGGGATCGTCGGCCGCGATCGCCCGCACGGTTCCGTCGTCGTCCGCGATCGCCGCCACGGTGTCGGTCAGGTAGAGCTCGCCCTGGTCGTTGTCGGCGCGCAGGCGGTCGAGGGAGCCTTGCAGCTTCGACGCTCGTAAGGCGTAGATGCCGCTGTTGACCTCGCCGACGGCGCGTTCGGCCTCGGTGGCGTCGCGCTGCTCCACGATTCGTTGAACGCGGCCGCTTTCGTCGCGAATCACGCGGCCGTAGCCGGTGGGGTCCGGGGGAAAAGCGGTGAGAATGGTGGCGTCGGCGTCGTGCGCTCGGTGGTGGTCGAGCATGGCGCGGTAGGTCTCGGGAAGCACGAGGGGGGCGTCGCCGACGGTGACGAGGACCAGTTCGTCGCCCGAGGGGAGCTCGTCGCGCGCGCACTGGGCCGCGTGGCCGGTTCCCTTCTGCTCCGATTGCAGGGCGAAACCCACACCTGGGGCGGCGCAGAGGGCTCGGACCTCGTCGGCCTGGTGCCCGACCACGACGATATGGCGCTCAACGCCCGCATCCGAGAGTGCCGAGATCACCCACTCGACGAGGGTGCGCCCGCCGACGCGATGGAGCACCTTCGCCCGCTCGGAGCGCATGCGGGTTCCGAGGCCGGCGGCGAGTATGAGGGATATGACAGGGGTGCTCATTGGCCTCCGTCCGGGGGAATGTTGACGACACAGTTGTCGATGAGCCGTGTCTCGCCGACATGGGCGGCGACGGCGAGGAGGACTCGCCCCCGAATCGGATCGTCGTCGAAGGGGGTCAGATCGGGTTCGTGCAGGAGCTCGACGTAGTCCGATTTCACGGTGGCTGGCTCGGAGAGAACGCGCGACATGTTTTCGACGGCCGTGGCCGCCGATCTCCCCCCCCGCTCGATCGCTTCGCGGCCGGAGCGCAGTGCGCGCTGGAGCGCCAACGCGTCGGCCCGCTCGCTCTCGCTCAGGTATCTGTTGCGGCTGCTCATCGCCAACCCATCCGGTTCGCGCACGATCGGCGCGCCCACGATCTCCACGCCGAGCGACAGGTCTTCGCTGAGGCGGCGCACGATCAGGAGCTGCTGATAGTCCTTCTCGCCGAAAACGGCGATCCGAGGCCGAACCAGCCCGAGAAGCCGGGTGACGACAGTCGCGACGCCGTCGAAATGGCCGGGGCGCGCGGCGCCGCAGAGACGCTCGGCGAGCGGGCCGCGGACTTGGACCCGAGTCGCGAAGCCGGGGGGATAGAGCGCGGGCACGGTGGGCAGAAAGGCGGTATGCACCCCTTCGGCGCGGAGCTTCTCGATGTCGCTCTCCTCATCGCGCGGGTAGCGAGCGAGATCCTCACCGGAACCGAACTGGAGAGGATTGACGAAAATCGAGACGATCACGTGATCCGCGCGATCGACGGCGGCACGAACGAGAGAAAGGTGGCCGGCGTGCAAGAAACCCATCGTGGGCACGAAAGCGACCGACTCCCCCTCGATCTCCGCGCGTGCCCGACGAAGCTCGGCCACCCCTCTGGCAACGATCATCCCGCGGGGCTTCCTTCGTTCTCGATCTCACCCGCGGGCGGCTCGGTGTCTGCGCCCGCGTCGGCGGCGGCTCCACCGCCGAAACCGTAGCTATGCTCGGGGCCGGGGAAGATGCCGCCTCGGATCTCGGTGGCGTAGGTGCTCAGTGCCTCGCGGATCTCGCCCGCAAGTCGCGCGTAGCGCTTGACGAAACGGGGCTGGAACTCCTCGAAGAGACCGAGCAGATCGTGCAGCACGAGCACCTGGCCGTCGCAAAGAGGGCCCGATCCGATGCCGATGCTCGGGATCTCCAGGGCACCGCTGATCCGCGCCGCCACCTGCGCGTGCACCTTTTCCAGCACCACCGAGAAGGCGCCGGCATCTTGCAGAGCCCGCGCACCCCGCGCGATCTCGCGGGCACTGGCGGCGTTCCGCCCTTGCAGCTTGTAGCCGCCGAACTTGTGAATCGACTGAGGCGTGAGGCCGACATGGCCCATCACCGGCGCTCCGGCGGCGGCGATCCCCGCGACCCGATCGGCGAACTCCTCGCCCCCTTCCAGCTTCACCGCGCCACAACCGGCTTCGGCCATCATTCGGCAGGCGGAGTCGACGGCCTGCTCGACCGATGCCTGGTACGAGCCGAAGGGCAGATCGCCCACGACCAGACAGCGGCGCGGGCGCGCCATCACGCAGCGGGTGTGGTAGATCATCTCGTCGAGGGTCACGCCGAGGGTCGTCGGGCGCCCCTGGACCACCATGCCGAGCGAGTCCCCGACCAGGATCACGTCGATCCCGGCCTCATCGGCCAGGCCGGCGAAGAGCTGATCGTAGGCGGTGACCATCGCGATCTTCTGGCCGGCGCGCTTCATCTTGCCCAGCGCCTGCACGTTCATCGCTTTCATGGCGTGGCCTCCCCTTTCGGGTTATCGCCGCTCCCATCCGGTTTCGCCCGGCCCCCGCCCCGTCGCATCCCTTCCGCGCTCGGCACGTAATACCGTGTGCCACTAGCACCTTTACGGATTTCTTTTACGAGATCCTTGAAGTGCAATTCGTTGGCGACGAAATCGATATCGTCGGTGTTGACAACAAGAAGGGGCGCGGCGTCGTAGTGAAAGAAGAAGTAGTTGTAGGCCTCGTTGAGCTTCTGGATGTAGTCCCTGTCGATCGATCGTTCGAATTCACGATCCCGCTTGGCGATCCGCCCCATCAGCCGATCGGTGCTCGCCTGCAAGTAGATCACCAGATCGGGACCGGGAATCTGCTCTTCGAGTGCGGTATGGACCCTGTCGTAGAGCGCCAGCTCGTCGTCGTCGAGGTTCAGGCAGGCGAAGATCCGATCCTTCGCGAAGAGATAGTCCGAGACGACGTACTGCGAAAAGAGGTCTGGTTCCGTGAGGCTGCCCTGCTGCCGGAATCGGGAGAGCAGAAAGTAGATCTGCGTCTGGAAGCGGAATGCTTCCTGGTCTCGATAGAATCGGGCCAGAAAGGGATTCTCTTCGACCTCCTCCTTGATAGGCTTCCCTTCCAAGTAATCCGCGAGCATGGTCGCCAGGGTGGTCTTTCCAGCGCCGATCACCCCTTCGACCACGATGTAGGCGGGTGTCTTCAACACGAGAGCAGCGCTCCGCTCGCCTCCAACGATCCGATCCGGCGGACCGCGTGGATCCGTGGGCAATCGCGGAGCAACTCCGCCACCGACAGGCCCCAGAGGGGGTGCCGGACGTCGGGAGCCACCTCGGCGAGAGGCTCGAGCACGAATCGTCTCCGGCACATGCGGGGATGAGGAACTTGAAGGATCGGCGTTCGCACGATGCGATCTTCCAACAAAAGCAGGTCGATGTCGATCTCTCGCTCACGCCAGCGGGGGCGGCGGCGACGGCCGAG
>NYZA01000032.1 GCA_002686955.1 Gemmatimonadota bacterium | reverse complement strand
GGGGCGATCCGATTCGGCTGCGACAAGTACTGCTGAATCTGGTCGGCAACGCGCTCAAATTCACCGAGCCGGGCGGCGAAGTGTGCATTTCGTGCACTGAAACAGGGTCGACAGAGAGCGGTAGCGAGTTCCTCTTCGAGGTGCGAGACACGGGGATCGGCATCGCGGCCGCCGACCTCGACCAGATATTCGAGGCGTTTGCCCAGGCCGACGGCTCGACGACCCGTCGCTTCGGCGGCACTGGATTGGGCCTCTCGATCGCCAAACGCCTAGTGGAGTTGATGGGAGGGCGAATCGGCGCCGAGAGCGAGCCGGGATCAGGGAGCCGCTTCTGGTTCACGGCGGTCTTCGAGGTTTCTGGGGGGCCACGGCCCCACCCGCGCGGAGTGGAGCAGCTCGAAGGGCTCCGCGCCTTGATCGTCGATGACAACGCCACGAACCGAACGATTCTGGAGACCCTGCTGCGGCGCTGGGGACTGTTCGTTCACACCGCCGCGTCCGGACCCGATGCCCTGCGCGCCTTGCGCGCCGGCGCGGCCGACTCCTGTTCATTCGAGCTGGCACTGCTCGACCACTGCATGCCCGACATGGACGGCATCGAGCTCGCAACACGTATCCAGTCCGACCCCGCGATCGCACGCACGAAGTGCTTGATGCTCACATCGGCCGGAACCGCGCGGAACCGGGATCTTGCTCGCCACGGCGGAATCCTCGCCTATCTGCGAAAGCCGGTTCGCCGCGAGCATCTGGCGTCGACGCTGATCTCCTTACTTTGCGCTGAAGCGGAGCCGATCACGGTCTCCCCGCGTGAGCGCACGGCAGCGAGCGAAGCGGCGCGCCGCGGACGAGTTCTGGTCGCCGAAGACAACGCTATCAACCAACGGGTCGCGGTCGGCCTATTGACCAAGCTCGGCTATGAATCGCACGTCGTAGGAGATGGGGAGCAGGCGATTCAAGCGATTCAGGAGCAAATTTTCGACGCGGTGCTCATGGACTGCCAGATGCCGGTTCTCGACGGACTCGCGGCGACCCGCCGGATTCGCGCCATGGAGGCCGGCCGCATCCCCATTCTCGCTCTGACCGCGGGCGCAACCTCTGAAGATCGAGAGCGCGCGCTGGCAGCCGACATGGACGACTATCTGAGCAAGCCCTTCACGAGCGACGAGCTGGAAGCACTGCTACAGCGCTGGATCGACTAGAGATCGATCGCCCGACCGGCTACGATCCCCGCGTCCAGCCCACCACCCGTCGGGGGATCGACATGATAGTGCTTCTCTGGATCGGCCTCGCCCTGATATGCGCCGCGCCCTCGCGCTCGGCTGCTTCGGGCTACTATGTGCCATCCAACGGCACGCAGGCGCTCGGGTCGGGTGGTGCATTCGTGGCCGCCGGAATCGACCCGACCGCGATCTGGCACAACCCGGCCAACCTGGTCGACCTTGGCGAGGGGCGCCATTTCGCGGTCGATGTGGCCGGGGTTCACACGCTACATACTTTCTATCGTGAGCCCACCGGTTTCCTTGATCTGGAGAACTCCAGGTCGTTCGATCATGCGCCCGCCAAGAACATCCACGGCCCTGTCTTCATTCCAACTCTGGCAGGCGTTTGGGATGTGGGGGACTGGGCTGTCGCCGCCGGCACATTCAGTCCGTATCAGGGCCGGTTTCGCTACGATCCCGACGGCCCGACGCGCTACACTTTCGTCGACAATACGAGCTTCACGTACTATCTTGGAGGAGCCCTGTCCTGGAGCCCCTCTTCCTGGCTGCGGATCGGTGCCGGAGCGCAGGCCGTCGCGTTGGGGCTGCGAGCCCGCTTCAAACTGCTCTCGCCTTTTTCTTTGCTCGGGCAAGATATCGACGCCACGCTAGACTCATTCGGCATCGACTATACCTGGAATGCCGGCGTGACTTGGGTGCCGGCGGAACGATTCCGGATCGCGGCTTCGGCGCAGAGCCCCGTGCGCGATAGAGACGACATTAATCTGTATCTCGACATGCCGGATATCGCCAACATGTTCGGCCTGACCATCGAAGGCGATTCCGCCCGATTCGAGCTGGAGCTGCCATGGCTGCTGCGCAGCGGCGTGGCATACGAACTGTCGGAAGGCGTCTGGATCGAGAGCGCCTTTCATGTCGAGCTGTGGAGTGTCGCCGACAGTCTGCGCCTGGAACCCACGAACATCGTCGTGCGAATCGGCGCTGACGAGGCCGATAGCTCCGCCATGACAGAGGAGCTCGCGACGGTCGCTCTGCCGCAGCTGCTCGACGATGCGTGGTCGATTCGGTTGGGGGTCCGTTATCATCCTCCAGGCAATCGCCTTGGATGGCGCGCGGGCGTCTTCTACGAGACACCGTCAGTACCTACCAAGACCTACAACGTAGGCACGCCAGACAACAATCGTATCGGTCTCACTGGCGGGTTGTCGTACGGACTAGGCGATCATTGGAGCTTCGAGCTCGCGGCCGCCCATTTCCTCCAAGATGATGTGATCGTGGAGGATTCGGTGTTGCGGCCCGAAGCCGTAGCATTGGGGCCTTTCGAAACAACTCAAGTCGCCAACGGGCGCTATAGCGCCGCTTACAATATCGTGATCGCTGGATTGAGATACCGGCAATAGGATCGAGAATCGACATGACCCGCACGTTGCCGGCCCTTCTCTGCGTTCAAGCATCAATCCTGCTCGATGTCGCCTGCGCCCAGACGCCTGCGCCAGAGAGCCGGGGACTCGAGATCGCCACAGAGGTCGACCGCTTCAACGCGGGCTACGAGAGCGAGATCTCGCGGATGGAAATGGTCTTGATCAACGCTCGGGGTGACCGGATGGTCCGGCGGATGAGCACCAAGATGAGAGAGACGGAGGGCGACGGTGATCAATCCGTGATGACCTTCGAATGGCCGGCCGATGTGAAGGGCACACGCCTGCTCACTTGGGGGCATTTGGAGAGAGACGATGACCAGTGGCTGTACCTTCCATCGCTACACCGGGTCAGGCGGATCAGCTCGCGTAGCAGATCAGGTGCATTCATGGGCAGCGAGTTCGCCTTCGAAGATCTGGGGAGTCGAGAGGTCGAGAAGTACGAACACGGCTATCTACGTGACGAGATGATCGAGGGGCGTGCGACGTGGGTGACGGAGCAGGTACCGAGAGACGAGCGTTCCGGCTACAGGCGACAGATCGTCTGGACCGATCAGGAGTATCACGCGCCGATCAAGATCGAGTTCTACGATCGCAAGAACGAGCTACTGAAGACCATGCTCTTTTCCGATTACGGTAGATACGGGCGGTGGTTCCGCCCCGGCAGGATCGATGTGGAGAACCACCAGACCGCGAAACGATCGATCCTGACCTGGCAGGAGCGGCGGTTGGGCGCGAAGCTCGACGACGATGAGTTCGAGAGCGAGAATCTCGGGGATTGAGTAGATTGGGCGTTCGTTCGATCGCGTCGGCCGTTGCGCTGGCATTGGCAGCAGGTACCGCTCGCGGGGAGCTCTCGAGTCAAGGTTCACTCGCGCTCGAAGGTCGCGCTTTCCTTCCGGACGGTGTCGCCGCCACCAAAGACCAGGGTTTGGCGCTTTCCGCCCGACTCGAGCTGAAGAGCAGAAACCGTCCATGGCGAACGAAGCTCCGGATCTTCGGGCGGGTCGGCGCGATCGATTCGACACGTGCGGATCTCGTGGTTGAAGAGGCCTGGGTGGGGCTTCGCGGCGGTCGCTTCCGCATTCGAGCCGGCGCTCAGCTGCTCAGTTGGACGGCGACGGATGCCTTTCATCCAGCCGACGTGATGAATGCGCGCAATTTCGATTCCGACTTGGAAGACGCCGAGAAGATCGGTGAACCGGTGTTCTCGGCTCGGGTTGCCATCGGCACGGGCGGCATGACCGTCTACTACATGCCGCTGCGCATCGAGCACCGTTTTCCGGATCCCGTGTCACGCTTGAGCCTTTTCCCCGCGCCTTTGGGCCGGCCGCTGTGGATCGAAGCCGACGGGTCGGTTTCCTCCGATCGATTCACGCATGGATGGGCGGTGCGAATCCTACAGACCATCGGGAGCGCCGACATCGCAGTGCACGCGCTCAGGCACCACGATCGATCGCACCCGACCTTCGTAATCGACCCTTCGAGCGCCACCCTTCGGCCGCTCCACCACGGCGTGGCACAGGTCGGAGGCTCCTATGCTCAGGCGATCGGAGACTGGTTGCTGAAGGCCGAATACGCGCACAGCGATCTTGATTCCCCCGTCGATTTGGGGTCATTCCAACCACTTGAGGATCAGGCGGGGATTGACCACGACCAAATGGCCTTCGGACTGGAGCACGGCTGGTCATACTCCAATGGGCACGACGCCACCGTGGTGTTCGAGGGGCAGGCGATCGCGGGAACCTCCGCCCGCGAACGAGCACGGCTGCACCCTTTTCAGCGCGATCTTCTGATCGGTTACTACCATGGGTTCAACGACTTGCATGGCAGGGAGCTCGCTGCCGGAGCGATCATAGACGTCGACGGTCGATCGGAGGCGCTCGCCTATTTGAGCTACGCGCAGAGACTCTCCGATACCTGGCGCGCGCAAGGGGCGCTACGCGCGATCCGCGCCGATTCCGAAGACGGCGACGGTCTCCGCGCTCTGGACGGCGATCATTCGTTCGAGGTCACTTTTGCTCGTCACTTCTGACACGGGGGAATCCACGAAGATGAGCCCTTCGGAGCGTCGCGCCCTTTCCGAACGATTCGTGTCGTGGGTGTTGGATCGGCCGTGGCGGGCCCTCTGCCTCGGGTTGGCGATCGTCGCCCTGTTGCTACCGGGCGGGGCGAGGCTCGAAACAGATTTCAGCTATCGGATTTGGTTCAACGACGACGATCCCCTGCTGCTGGAGTTCGACTCCTTCGAGCGTCGCTTTGGCAACGACGAGGCGGTCCTGGTCATCGTCCACAGTCCTTCGGGTGTCTTCGATGTCGACTCCGCCGAGCTGCTCATGGAGCTGACCGATCGCCTGTGGCGCGTGCCGGAGGTACTCCGCGTTGAATCCCTGTCGAACTTCAACTGGGTGCACGCGGACCACGACGAGCTCGTGGTCGAGCCCTTGATCCCCGACGATATGGAGCTCACTCAGGGGCTGCTCGATGAACGGCGCGCGGTTGCGCTTGCCCATGAGACCATTCCGGGCAACTTGGTGAGCGCGGACGCACGCACGGCGCTCCTGGTCGCCAAGCTGCGGCCGGCCCTGAAGGAGAGCGGCACCGCCTACGAAACGGTTGTGACCGCAACGCGCGATCTGATCGTCGAGTTCGAAGGTCGCGGCGACCACACGCTCATGCAGGCCGGTTCCCCGGCGATCTCGCACAGCTTCAAAGAGGCCATGGAGGTCGACATCCTGCGTCTGCTGCCGTTGACGATCGGTCTGACCGTTCTCTTCCTGCTGCTCTTTTTCCGAAGTGCGCCCGGCGTCTTGCTCCCCTTTGCCGTCATCACTCTGTCGATCACGGCAACGATGGCCGCGGCCGGCTGGCTCGGCATCTCAATCAACAACATCACATCGGCCGTTCCCCAGATATTGTTGGCGATCGCCGTGGCCGATTCCGTCCACATCTTGGCAACACATCATCGAGCGCGAGGGAGAGGAGCGGGAAACTCGGAGGCCGCCCACCATGCACTTCTGAAGAACTTTCAACCGACACTTCTCACCAGTGTCAGCACGGCGATCGGTTTCTTCAGCTTCTCGACCGCCGACGTAGTACCGATCGGTCAAATGGGGACCATGGCTGGTCTCGGAACGCTGATCGCGTGGCTGATCACATACCTCGTTTTGGGGCCGCTTCTGGTGCTCGTGCCCGCGCGGAATCGAAAGATCTCGCGAGCGGGCGACCTCCAGACCGCGTCGGCCCGAGGCCTGCGAAATGCCGCGCTCATCGGCCGCCGTCGCCGATCGATCCTGAGCGCGTTCTGCCTCGTCACCGCCCTCGCCTTTACGCTCGTGACGCAAACCGAGGTCAACTCCGACCCCCTGGGCTATTTCCCGGACGACTCCCCCCTCAACATCGCCTCGAGTTTTCTGGAGAAGCATGTGGGCGGCTCGATCGCGATCGAGATCGTCGTCGATTCCGGTGAGCCGGAAGGAGCATTAGCTCCAGCCTTCTTGCGGCGCGCGGACGAGCTCCAGGCGTGGGTAGCGGCGAAGCCCTATGTGACCAGCGCGCTCTCACTCATCGACATCCTCAAAGCGACGAATCGGTCCTTGCACGGAGATGACCCGACCGCCTACGCCATACCTGCCACTAGAGAAGGGGTTGCGCAGCAGTATCTCCTCTACACGCTGAGTCTGCCGCAGGGAATGGACCTGAACGACAGAGTGTCGGTACGCAACGATGCGCTTCGAATCACGACCATGTGGAACATACATGATTCACGAAGCGTTCTCCGCGAGATCGAGACGATTGAGAAAGAGGCGGAAGCGATTGGCCTCGATGCCCACATCACCGGCAAGAACCAGCTATATCAACGCATGAATCCGTACGTGGTTCGTGCATTCGTCGCATCGATATGCTCAGCGGTGTTGCTGATGAGCGTACTTCTCATCGGCGTCTATCGTTCCCTCTATCTTGGAGGCATGGCGATGATCTCGAACGCCGTTCCGCTGCTGATCGGCGCGGGGCTTCTCGTGGCGATCGGTCGCCCGCTCGATATCGGCACCGTAGTAGTGTTCAGTACTTGCCTGGGAATTGCCGTAGACTACACGATTCACTTCCTCACCAATTTCAACCGTGTTCGCAATACGGGGCGCGAGCCGGAAGAAGCGATCGCCGAAGTGTTCACTCATACCCTGCCACCCTTGGTAGTAACGACAGTGATTCTCGTTAGCGGCTTCGGCGTGTTCGCGGCAGCTTCGTTCATTCCGAATCGGTACTTCGGCACCATGGTTGCGTTCATCTTGCTCGTGGCTTTGGCGACGAATGCAACTCTCGTGCCCGCGATCCTGAGCCGGCGCCGGGGCAAGTAGCCATGGATGGAGCACAGTCCGATCGACACGGTGCGGCGCCCACCGCCCTAGTAGCCGGAAGCGCCGGGATAGCGGGCCGGGCAGCCGTGGATGCTTTGGCTGCAGATGGCTGGAAAGTGGTAGCTCTGGACGTGCGGCCGGTGCCCGACGAGCGCGTCGACGTGCACACGGTCGCCGCCGATCTGCTCGAGGGGAACCTAGTGCGAGAACGTCTCGCTCCCTTCTCGATTAGTCACCTTTTCTATACCGTTCAGTACCAGTCATGGCGACCGCTCGATCGCCGCCCGCCCAATGTGCGCAGTCTGCGCCGACAAGTTCGCCTGGCGGCTCGCGCTTTGCCTCTGCTCGAGCTTGTGCCCCCAGCCGCTCGGGCCCTCTACGCCAAGGCGGCCCTAGAATCGGGCGCCGCGGATCCCGAGGGGCGGAATCGGGCGATGCTGGAGAACCTCTTGACCGCACTGGAGGGGAAATCGCACGCGCTGCGACATGTCTGCGTAGTGACCGGAGGCAAGCACTACGGAATGCACCTCGGTCCCAGGCTCTTCAAGGAACACGAGACACCGTATCGGGAAGACGAGAGTCCGCGCTGCCCCGGTCCGAATTGGTACTACGAGAATGAGGACATGCTGAGAAGATGGGCGGGGCAATGGACCTGGACCATCTTCCGTCCATCGTTCATTGTTGGTTATGGACTTGGCTCTCCATACAATTTCGGTTGCAGTCTGGCTGCCTACGCAGCGCTTTGCAGGGCGCTCGAGATGCCGCTTGCTTTCTTCGGCGACGAGCGAAACGCGAACTGTCGTTGGTGCGTGACATCGGCAAAGCAGCTGGCGAGGATGATGATCTGGGCATCTCGAGCTCCGGCGGCAGCCAACCAGGCATTCAACTGTACGGGATTGGAGCCTTTCCAGTGGCGAGATCTGTGGCCCGAGATCGCTGCCTGGTTCGAGCTCGAGCCGGCATGGCCCAAGAAGGGTGTTTCGATGACCCGCTTCTTTGCTGAGCACCGGCCGCTGTGGGAGAAACTTGTCGCGAGGCATGGGCTGCGCACCGATCCTCTGCACGAGTTGGCATCGGGAGACTTCATCGACCGCTCCATGGCGATCGACTGGGACGCGGTTTACGACATGAGCAAAGCGCACTCGGCCGGCTTCGATCATTACCCGAGCGCCGCGGAGACTTTCACGGCTCTCTTCCAGGAGCTGCGCGACACGGGCGTCATTCCAAAGTAGGCAGGATATGCTTGCAGTCGTTACCGGTGCGGAAGGGTTCCTGGGCTGCAATCTGGTTCGGGAGCTGCTTGGTCGCGGGATTCCCACGCGCGCCATGGTCTTCGCTGGCACAGAAGCGATCGATGGACTCGATCTCGAGGTCGTACGCGGAGATGTGCTCGATTCCGCCTCCCTCGAGTCGGCGTTCGACGGGGCCGAGCTGATCTTCCATTGCGCCGCCGTAGTGTCGATCGCCGGCAATCAGGGCGGATTGGTTGAGCGAATCAACATCGGGGGAGTGCGCAATGTGGTGCGCGCGGCAATGGCGCGCTCAGTCAAGCGTCTGGTTCATGTCAGCTCGGTTCATTCTCTAGTGCCAGATCCGGACGACGAGCCGATCGACGAGGGCCGCGCACTGGTCCACGGGACGCAACACTCTGCCTACGCACTCTCCAAGGCCGCGGGTGAGAGAGAGGTGCTCGCCGGTGTAGAGGCGGGGCTGGATGCAGTGATAGTCAATCCCTCCGGGCTCTTCGGTCCCAACGATTTCGGTCCTTCGCTCTTCGGGAGGACTTTGCTTTGGCTGCGGCAAGGCAAGCTGCCCGCGCTCATCGATGGGGCCTACAATTTCGTGGACGCGCGAGATGTGGCCACATCCGCGGTCGACGCGAGCGAGAGGGGCCGTCGCGGCGAACGCTACCTGCTGGGGGGGCACGTCAGCTCGGTGCTCGATCTCTCGAACGCGGTGGCCGAGCTCACCGGTGGTCGCGGAGCACGGCTCGCGGTTCCGCGGTGGGTCGCTCTCGCGACCGCTCCCGCGGTCGAATGGCTCAGCGCACGCATCGGCGTCGAACCGATCTACACGAGCGAAGCGGTTCGAATCCTCGGCGACAACCCGCGCATCTCGCTCGAGAAATCGCGCGCCGAGCTCGGCCACGATCCGCGCCCCATGCAAGAGACGATTCGAGACACGATTGCGTTCTTCGAGAGTGCCGGAATGGTGTAAGGGGGCGCGCAAAATGACAAGCTGCTCTTGCGCCGACCCCCACTACTCGAAGAGATCGTCGTCCAGGAGCGGGTTGAGCACCACCCGCTCGTATGCTGTGCGCGCGACGACGGTCTCGTTCACTCTGACCTCCATGCGCATCGGAACGAAGTTGTCCAGATCTAGCCAGAGATCGGTGCGATTGCCGGCGGCGTTTCGATATCTCAGCACCACTCCGGCGCTGTCCGTTTTCGATTCGATCTCGTCCCAGTGTTCCAACACGTAGCTGCAATCATCAAAAAACCCGGCCTTGGCCATCGAGTGGCCGCGCAAGGAGAGAACTCGCTCGGCGTCGACGTCGAAGCTCATCTTCGCGAAGCTCAACCAACCGCGTTTGAACCCCGTGACCTTGTTTCCTCGTAGAATCGCCGTGCTGCCGGCTCCGCGGCCCTCATGAATGTCGAGTCGTATCCGATCCTGGCCGGCCCAGTACGCATCCGATTCCGTCCGCTCCTCTTCATCGCCCTTGCGTTCCCAGGTGCGCTGAAACCAGGTTGCGCTTCGACTCTTCGCCACCAGATCGTCGAGCGCAAGGCGAATCCTCTTGTTGGACTCCGTGGATTCCTCCGCCGTGGAGCCCGCCGGCAACACGACCGCGATCGATACGCCGAGCAGAGCCGCCAAGAAAACAGTGGCGGGACCCGAAGAACGCTTCTTCTGCGAAGATGGAAACATCGAGTAGATAATATCGATGTTCCCCCGTTTTCGTAGACACTTTTCTTATGCTGCATTTGTTCCAGTGGGGACGAGTGCGTCCCGGCTCGATCTTCACCATGAGACAGTGCGTCGCGCGCTCGACCGAGGCACGGCCGGCACATCCTCGGGCGCCCATCTTCTCGAGGTCGCCAGAACGCGTCGGAATACCCCTCCGGTACCGCCGTGGTATCCGTGCCTGGATCGGGCGCGTGAATGACCGCGCGGTGCACCGGCCGAGAGCGTCAGGTCGAAACGCCGAGCGCCCGGGAAAAACTTGCGCGGCGATTACGAATCTCGTAATTTCCGTGCAGAAATGCAGACTCTCACACGGCGCGTCCACGACCTCTCTCCGCCCGGCGGCCTGTTCGACGAGGCGGTGCTGCGTGTGCTCTTCGCCGACCTGAGGGTGGGCGCCCGGAGGGCTCTCGTGCACCGCGCCACCCGCCGCGGAGAGGTGCACCGCGTGAAGGCTGGGCTCTACTGTCTCGATGAGGCCTTCCGCCACTCCCACACGCACCCTTTCGCCCTGGCCGCCATGCTCCACTGGCCCTCTCATATCAGCCTGGAGGCGGCGCTCGCTCATCACGGGATGATCCCCGAAGCGGTGCTCGGCGTATCGAGCGTGACCGCGCGGCGCTCGCGTGAGTACCGAACGGTGCTGGGGCACTACTCGTACACCCGGGTGCCCAGCAACGATCCGATGGCCGGAGTCCGGGCGCTGAAGCTCGGGCGCGGCGAGTGGGCCTTCGTCGCCACGCCGCTACGAGCGATCGCCGATCTCTTCTACCTGCGCAAGCGCGAAATCAACGCCGGACGGGGGCTCGAGTTTCTGACCGATTCGATGCGAGTCGACCACGAAGATCTCGCGGCACTCGACTGCAGCGATCTCGCGGAGGTCGTTTCCGCGCTTCGAAGCCGGAAAGCTCGCCACCTGCTTACCGATCTCGTGGAGAGGATCGAGTCGTGATCGAACGACGATTCGAGGCGCGCATCGCCGAGTACGGTCCGCGAAATGCCTTCGAACAGGAGTTGGTGATCCACGAGTTGCTGCAACAGCTCGTGCTCGTGAGCCTGGCGAAGAGCGGCTTGTTCTCGCGCGCCCTCTTCCACGGCGGAACTTGCCTGCGACTGCTCTACGGCACCGACCGATTCTCCGAGGATCTCGACTTCCTCTTGAACGAGCCGGAAACCTCGTTTGACTGGAAGTCGATCGCGGCTCAGGTCCGTGAAGACTGTCTCGCCCAGGGGATCGGTTTTGAGGCCCAGGACCGCTCGCGCGCCGGAAGCGCCGTGAAGACGGCGTTTCTCAAGACCGACTCGATCGGCAAACTGCTGCTGCTCGACCTACCCTACTCCAGACCCGCACGAGGGAAAATCCGTATCAAGCTCGAGATCGACACCAACCCGCCTGCCGGTTCGCTGGGCGAAATTCGCTACCTCGACTTTCCGGTGACATCCCCGATCGCCACCCAAACCCTGGAGTCGAGCTTCGCCCTGAAATCCCATGCGTTGCTCTGCCGCAGCTACACCAAGGGCCGCGACTGGTGGGACCTGGCCTGGTACATCCGCCGGCGGCTCGAGCCGAGCTTCGAGCTGCTGGCAAACGCGCTGGCGCAACAAGGGCCATGGGCGAATCTCAGTCCACCGGTCGGAGCCCAGTGGTTTCTGGAGGCGATGCGCCAGCGTGTCGATGCGATCGATTGGCCGCTCGCCCGCGCTGACATCGCTCGTTTCCTGCCCCTTCGAGACCAGCCCAGCCTGGACGCTTGGGGCGTCGATTTCTTCCGCCAGCAGCTGGCGCGTATGGAGGAGTATCTGCGGGCCTGAGATCCTCGATCTCCGAGTGGATAGGGGCGCGCGACCCGCTTAGGGTCGGCGCTAGAGGTCGCCCCCACCCATTCGTGGCCCGGCACGCCGCCGATCGAACCCGCCCGCCCCCTCTACTTCCGCGCATCCACCGACGAGACCCGTCGATAATCCAGTATGCGACGATCCCCGGTCAGCACCGTGAGCCCCTCGTGCATCGCGGTAGCCACGAGAACTCGATCCGCAGGATCTCGATGGAACCGCCCCGGGAGCGCATAGGCCAAAGCGGCGACCTCGTGGGAGAGCTCAATCGTTCGGGCCCGAAGAGCGGTGAGCGTGTCACGAATCCACGATTGAAGTGTTCCTTCGAGCGAGATTCGATCCGACTCGATGAGCCGTGCAATCTCGAGAGTGGAGACAGTCGCCACCGCCAAGCTGTTGTCGCGGTCCCCGATCAATGCCCGCGCGCGGGCGCCCAATCCCGTCGAGAGTTCCTGGGTCCAGACCCATACATGGGTGTCGAGGAGCAGATTCAACGCTCCATCTCCCACTCATCCGTGAAATCGCACGAGACGATATCCCCCCGGATCTTCATGTCGCCCTCACGAACACCGAGACGCGGCCCATCCGGGTCCGTGCCCGCCGGCTCCACGCGGGCCAAAGGACGCCCCCGCAGCGTGACGACCAAGGGCCGCCCGCTGGCCTGAACCTCCTTGAGCACGGCGATGCAGCGAGCCTTGAACTCCGTGATTGTCATCTGTTCCATGACCGAAGAATATCCTGGTCATATGACCAGGTCAACGATCTCCAGCTCTCGACTCTCGGCAATGGGAGTGAAAGAAGAGGGTGGGGTCGCCGGGCGCGTGGGGTCTTCCATTTCGGCCGCAACGAAGGAGATCCACCCATGATCCGCCCACACCCTTTCGCCGCACCGATTCTGATCGCCGCGCTCACAGTCTCCGCACCCTGCGCTCTCGCCGCCGGCATGGTGGTCCAGCCGGAGACCCGGATCTACCGAACCAGCGAGTTCGTCGTCCAACCTCAGGACGATCTTTGGGATGTGCTCGCCTGCCGTGACATCACCGTACAACTGAAGATCACCGAGGAGGAGCTCAGCAGCAGCACGAAGGCCACCGTGACCCTGCAAACCTCCAATGTGCGGCCCGGCCAGGACTGGGAAACCCTGGATTCTCTCCAAGTTACCGACGGAGATTCCCTGCCGCTCAGAAAGCACCTTCGACTCACGGTCGAAGACAACAGCACGCCTCTGGGGCGCTTTCTACGCTGGCAGGTCCGTTTCTCCGACACCTCCAGCGAGCAGCACATCGCGTTCCAGGCCTCCGGCGCCTGCCGGGACTGAGCGGTGTCACGCTCGATCGAGGTGGGAGCGTTCGTTCTCCTGGTCGGGGCCACGTTGGGCGCCACGATTCATCGTGAGCCTGGGATCAAGGTCCATTGCACGACTCGGCACGTCGCTCAACCCCAAGACGAGATCTGGGACTTCTGCTTCGACCGCGATGTCGTGATCGACATCAGGATCAGCGAGGTGAGCCTGGCGAGCAATCGCTGGGTGAAGCTCCACGCCCAGACCGCCAACACATTGGCCGAAACCGATTTCGAGACGGTGCTCTCTCTGGTCTTCAACGAAGCAAGCGACACCACACCGAAGGGAGAGCACGCGCTGCTCTCGACCAATTCGAACGTGCCTCTGGGCCGATTCGTTCGCTGGGAGGTGGAGTTTCAAGACACGCTTTCGACACAGTACGTGGTGTTCGGGGCCGAGCTGGTGGGGAGGCCATGAGGGGCGGGGGCGGGTTGCTCGTGACGGCGATCTGGGCCATTCTGATCGGTGGTGGTTCTCGCGCCCAATCGGCTGAGTCGCCGGGCGAAGTCGGCGTGGATCCGCCCACGACATGGTGCTTCGAGCTGGAGGATTTCCCGGATTGCGGCAGCGAAGAGAGCCCGTGTTGGATCCTGGCCGATGACCTCGGTTTGAGGGGCGAGATGGAGATCGTGTGCTACGACCAGATCGACGAGTGCGCGGGGCTCTGTGGGGTGAATGCGTTTCAGTTTCAGAGGGCTTGGGGGGGAGACTGCGACAGGTGGTACGACGCGGTCGACACTCCGCCCAACGACTGCCTTGACGGCGCCGAGTCGATCGGCCCCGGCGATGTGGTCTACCTGGCCGGCTCCCACACCATCACCGGCGGTGAGCCGGGGCTGTGGATCACCGAGGCGAATACCACTTGGCGCGGGGATGTGCCGGATGCTGCGGCGTCGATTCTCGATGTGGTGCCGGCGGAGGAGCCGTGCCCGCCCGAATACCTCTGTGACGAAGGCGAGGCCATCAACATCCCCCAAGTCTCCCCCCTCGTCGTCGCCGGCGATGACGTCACAGCCCGAGACTTCACTCTCGAACGTCACATCGATCAGTTCACCCCGCGCGTCAAGGGTGGCAAGACCACGCGTCTACTCCAGATGGTTCACGCCGCCGGCGCCCGCGACATCTTGAGCCGTCTGGTCGTCGGCTTTTCCGGCCGCGTTTGGGATCAAAACCGGCCGGCGGGGGCCGATGTGTACTTCGCCGACGATTGTATCCGCGTGCTCGGAGGTGGCGACGATACGATCGTCGAGCATTGCATCGTTTCACAGTGCGGCGAGCACGGCTTCGATTCAGTGGGGATCGACGGTGGGACGGTGCGCCACAACCGTTTCTATCATACGCGCCTGGATGGCATCATGGTCAAGCTGGAGGCGAGCGACTGGGCGATTCATGACAACTATGTGTATCATGCCGATGATGGCGGAATCATGCTCGGCGGTGGGTCGGGGGTATCCGGGAGGGACCCCGATTATGTGATGTATCCTTACCAGCTTGAAGATGTGTGGGTTTACAACAACGTCGTCGTTTGCCGCATCGATGGTGATGGCGCCACTCGAGGCAGCGCCATTCGCGGGCAGAGCGTCTCGAATGCCCACATCTACAACAACACGTTGATAAATGGTGGAATGGTATTCACGTTCGGAGATGTGATCTATCAATGTGAGGAGGACCTGGCCGGCGACAATGGCGAGAACTGCAACACGACGTACTGCGTCTTCAACAGCGGGGACCGCTATTGCTCCACTCCGGAAGAGGGAAACGAACAGCATCTATTGAACCGAGACATCTACATCAAGAACAACATCATTCAAAATCTCTCGAACCGATGGTGCGTCTGTGAGTCTGGCGGCGCACCACCAGGGTTTTGCCCCCAAATCCCGAACTCCGCATGCAAACCGCTCGTCGACAAGCTCTTCAGCTTCGCGAAGGGCGCGGTAGTGGGCACCGGCACCTTTGATGTCGACTACAATCTGTACCAGACATCGACGGAGTACAGACGATTCGGCCATTGGGATGCAGCTCTCGGCCCCTGGGAGAGTCTCTGCCGCTGGCAGACGGCGATCGGCGGCGATTGCCATTCGGTGGTTTTGGACCACATCCCCTTCGATCCGGGCGGTCAGCGCCGAACGGCGAACTGGGGCATCGTCGGCGACGATAGCCCGAAGCCGGGAGATCTAAACTCCGTTCGCGCCGATCTCAGATCGGAAGGCGTGCGAAAAGGCGGGCCGGCCTCCGCGCGATGGGTGCTCGATCGCGCGGTCGATGTCGAAGTGAAGGAGCATGGCTACGACGCCGCACCGCATCCGCGCTCATACGCCTTCGGACGTGAGCCTTTCAGAGGCGGAGGCCCCGACCTCGGCGCCACCGACGGGTGGCCGCTCCTGGTGAGAGAGCCTTCGCAGCCCCAAAGCCTGAGCATCTACACCGTGATGGTATCGAAGGCCCATATCGGGAGCAGTATTCGGCTCGCGTGGAGCTTGGGCGAAGGGACCGCTCCGGTCGGCGAACCGTGTACAGCTCAATGTGAGAACATCGTCGCGTGGGAGCTGAGACCGGAGGATCTTCAGATCAGCGAGAGCTGCGAGATCGCGGAGGACGATGGCTTTGGAGAGGGGGAGGCGGAGTTCGCTCTCGATGTGGCGTCTCTCCCGGAGAACACCAAGAAGCTGTACTTGCAGGCGATCGAGTTCATGGAACACGAGACCGACCCCATCTTCTGCCGGCTATCGCCGGTACTCGCATGGAGCATTCCACAACAGCCCTCCCGCGTTGTCGAGATGATCGCCGGCATGAGCCGATCGGAGTCGAACGATCTTCCGCCGCTGGCGCCACCTGAGCCGGATTGCTGCGCAGTACCGGTGAAGCGGGAGCGACGGTTGGACTAGTCCGACATCGAGGTGTAGTACCCAATGACTTCACATCAGAGTACGTTCGTCCTCCTACTCTTCCCGATGATCTGCGCCACTGGACGAGGAAGCGCTTCGACCTCGCCCTTGCCCGAGTCCATCTACGTGCCGGACGACTATGAGACGATTCAGGGGGCGGTTGATGCGGCGGAAGACGGCGACAAGATCATCGTGCGGCCCGGCACATATCCACATTTCCGCCTGGTCGAAAAGTCCTTGACCGTTGAGAGCACGAATCCGAACGACTCGACCACGGTCAAGGAGACAGTCGTGGACGGCGGCGACTCGGTACAGGTACTCGCCGTAGGCGGATACGAACCTCAAGGCGTCACCTTGGCGGGACTCACATTCACGAGAGGGTACGAATCGACCTACTGGAGTACTGGAGGCGGGATCGATGTCTTCACCAAATCCGCGCCCAGCTTCGTCAATTGCCGAATCCTGGACAGTTACGCGGACAGGCACGGAGGTGGAGTGTTTTGTGGGGTTGGCACAACGCCCTTGTTTGTCAACTGCACCATCGAAGGAAATGTCGCCGAAAGGTACGGCGGTGGCGTCTACGTCGACTCGTTGGCTTCCGCGACCTTTATCAATTGTGTGATTCGGGGGAATGACGTGGAGTTGCTTGCAGGCGGCGGTATATATGTGTACCCTCATGGAACTTTGAATCTTGAGAGCTGTCATGTGACGAACAACGTGGCGGCAGCATCGACCGGCGGAGGATTGTATGCCGAAGATGCATCGATCCGAATGGAGCAATGTACGGTGGAAGGGAATACTGCGGCTTGGTGGGGAGGTGGCGTGGTTCTGGACGGATGTGATTTCCAAATGAGTGACTCGGTAGTAGCGAGCAACCACGCAGAGCTCCTTGGAGGGCTGTACTTACGCGGTGCCGGGATCATGCTCAATTGCCACATACTGAACAACTCTGCGGCCGTCGAGCGCGGCGGACTCGTCCTTGGCGGGAGCGGTCTATTAGGGAGCAAAACCCTGGTCCGAGACTGTCTCATCGCCGGCAACACAGCTCCTCGCGGCGCCGGCATCTCTTGCTGGTCGAATACCACTACGCCCCCCATCATCGAAAACACCTGGATCCGAGACAACCACGCCACCTATCGCGGCGGAGGGGTCGTCTGCGAGAACGCATCCGCCACCATCCGCAACTGCCTCATCACCGACAACACCGCCGCCGAGCGAGGCGCCGGCATGGTCTTCTACGAAGGGTCCGACAGTGTCCTCGTCAGAAACTGCACATTCGCCGACAACGATTGCCTCTATGGAGGTGGCGGCATCGATTGCGATGGCGGATCTCCGACCCTCTTGAACTGCGTGTTCTGGGGCAACACCCCGAACCAGATCGGCATCATCGTCGGCGCGCCGAGCATCCGCTACAGCGATGTCGTGGGCGGTTGGGCCGGCGAAGGCAATATCGACGCCGCTCCCCTTTTTCGCTCCCGGGCCGGGTACGATTACCTCCTCGCCCCATCATCCCCTTGCGTCGATGCAGGGGACCCGAGCATCGCCGACGGCGTCTCCGATTGGCATCCCCTGTGGCCGGCGCGATACCCGAACGACGCCCGCTCCGACATGGGTGCGTACGGGGGGCCGGGGAACTGGCGTTGGTTGGGATCGGGATCGGAGGGCGCTTCCCGCTTCCAGGGAGGTACGTACAAATTCACGCCATCCGGCGACGCCGCATCGAGCGTGACCAACGATTCGAGACCGTCCGGATAACGCCCGAACGACAGATCGCTGGCCTGCGCGCCGAAGACAATCCAGTCGCTGAGGATCGGCTCGTCGTCGGGGCACTCGCGAGCTTGCGGGCATATCGAAACGTCAGCGATTCTCCATCAACTTGTTGCTTGTCTCCGGCGATTGTGCGCCCCGCAGAG
>NYZA01000031.1 GCA_002686955.1 Gemmatimonadota bacterium | reverse complement strand
TGCTCGGCCTCCGCCCGAGCGGGACTTTTTACCAGCTTCAAGTTCTGCATTTGCGAACCGACGGGCGCCTCGGAAACGGACGATCTGACGGAATACCGAATAGTTGAGGGGCCACGGCGCAAAGCATGACTGAAAGGCCCGCCCAAGCTCGGCATGAGGTGGTTATTGGCCATAAGTCCTGACGTGCGAACATGTTATGGCGACAAACGACGGACTGAGACATTCGGGAGGGCGCGCGCATCGGGTCGGCCGTGCATTTCCGCCAGGATGCCCTCCGGCGAGCTCATCCTCGCGACCCGATGAGCCGAAAAAAACTTGCCTGCGGGGCGGTTTTTCATGTTGACATCGTCGCAGATGGTCTTATAATGCGACCATGTTCCGCTTGCTGCGGTAGCCGTCTGCGGGGGGCGAGTCGCGGTGGCGGCGCGGAGAATAGGGTGGCCCGACCCCGGGCTTCTGGGTGCGCTGCCTAGGCTGAAGCATCAACCGGCGAGCGGTCGGCGGACCCGGGGAGACCGCGAGGAGGAGAATGGCAAATGAGAAGTTTCTGGGCGAAAGCAGCAATCAGTCTTATCATCCTTGTGGCCGGTGTGAGTTTTGCGCATGCCCAACGGGGTCCGCGCACTGCCCGCCGTCCGTATATGTCGGTCGACTCCTACCTGCGGGCTCTGGCGTACAATCCATTCTCTCAGACGGAAGACGCGGCGGTGGCACCGGAGAATGCACGCGGGCGTCGGCCGGTGATTCGCATCCCCTATCGGCCGCCAGTTAGAAGCACGTATCAGCCTCCGGTTCAGTAGGATGTGATGGGCGTCCTCCCCTCGCGAGGGGTGTCGGAAAGTGCGGGCTCGGCAAGGCTCCGTGTTCGGGATGAAACAGCCTCGGCCGATGGGATTCGGTGGGCGTGCCAAGCTGGAATTCGAGCTCCCTTGCCTACCAAGGCGAGGGAGCTTTTTTTGTGTGCGTCAGGCATGGTGCGACAGCGTCATGACCTGATGCAAGGGAGCCCCCCAAGGCGGTCCGCTGTCGCCGTGACTCGGCGACACGGGATGAGCCCTCTGGTCACGCCCCCCGAGCCCACGCCGTCCGTGGGCGAGCGCGCGACGGCCCTGCTTGCGGGAGTTGAAGTGCCACTGAAACCGCGGCCTATGTTACTGGACATTCGCTGGGGGACATTGGTACAATACAGCTCGATGGAGCGGCGGAGATTATGGGGCTTCCCACCGCTAGGTTCGGAGCCCTGACCCACTACCATGGACGGGCGGGTACGTAGGCACCGCGCGCCGGGTCGGCGTCGGCCGAGGCGGCGGTGATCCCGCGTCATGTCCGCGTCTCGCGACCTTGCGTAAGGGCGGTCGGGCGCGTTTTCGGACGGCCTCGGGGACGAAGCTCATGAAGACCTACATCGCGGTCCTGTTGGGCTCGGTGCTGTGGGCGATTCTCCTGACGCCTGTCGTGATCTGGGTGGCGCGTCGGGTCGGAGCCCACGACGAGCCCGGGGTACGCAAAGTCCACACGAAGGCCATCCCCCGGATCGGCGGGATCGCGGTCTTCATCCCGACGCTGATCCTGACGTCGGCGGTGCTCTGGCTCGATAATGCGGTGAGCCGGGCGTTCCGTGAGATCGAATGGCAGATCATTGCTCTGGCCGTCGGGGCGACGGCGGCCTTCGGAGTGGGATTGGCCGACGATCTGTATCAGCTCAGAGCACGAACGAAGTTCATCGTGCAGGTCGCGGCGGCCGTCCTCGTCTGCGCCTTCGGTATTCGTATCAACGCGTTTGCCGTGGGTGATTGGATGCGCATCGAGTTCGGCCTGTTCTCCTGGCCGCTGACGATCCTCTGGCTGGTAGGGATCTGCAACGCGGTCAACCTCATCGACGGGCTCGACGGCTTGGCGGCGGGCATCGCGTCGATCGCCTGCGCGGTGATCGCCATGCTCGCCATCCACACGGGAATGGCGGTGATGGCCGTCTTGATGCTCGCGCTTCTGGGCAGCCTGTTGGGCTTTCTCGTCTTCAATTTCAATCCCGCCAAGGTCTTTCTGGGCGATTCGGGAAGCTTGTTTCTTGGGTTCGTCCTGGGGGCCTCGAGTGTCATGTGCTCTCAGAAATCGGTGACCATGGTGGGCTTGGCCCTGCCGTTTCTGGCCCTGGGGGTACCGATCCTCGACACGCTGTTCTCCATGCTGCGTCGGACGCTGGAGCGACGCAGCATGTTTGCTCCCGATCGCAGTCACATTCACCACCGCCTGGTGGATCTGGGGCTTCATCAGCGTCACGTGGTGCTTTTCATTTACCTGGTGACGGCGACGACGACGGGGCTCGGGCTGGTGATGATGATTACGCGAGGCCGCGAGACGGTCGTGGTTTTTTGTTGTGTGATGCTCTTGTTACTGGTGGTGTTTCGGATGGTCGGTGCGATCCGCCTGCGGGAGACCATCGAGCGGATCCGGGTGAATCAGCGACTTGCCCGGGACAACAAGGAGACGCGGCGGGTCCATGATCGGGCGTGCCTGACGGTTCGGGCGGCGGGCGATTTCGAGCAGTGGTGGCAGGCGATGTGCGCGGCGGGCAAGGAGATGGATTTCGTCTGGCTGTCGGCGTCGTATCAGGATGACGCGGGGGTGGAACAGATCATCGTGTGGCGTAATCCGAGTTGGGTGCCCGATTCGGGCCGGGTGCTCGACGTCCGTTTGCCCGCTCCCCCGTGGTCGGACGTTCCCTCTTTGGACCTTCAGTTGGGGGTGGCGATCAACGGCTCGCTGGAAACGGCGTCTCACCGGGCCACGCAGTTCGCCCGCCTGGTGGACGAGTACCGCCCGGTGACTCGGCCACGAGAAGGTGGGGTGTCCGCGAGCGATCGTTCGGTCGGTCGTGATGCTCTGTGGACACCGTCGCGGAGCGGCCCGGTCGCCTGAACGCGGGGCGCGATCAGGGCGAGGCCAAGCCGGGGCGATGGATATCGGACCGTGGCTCGAGGCGCGGTGCCGGCGTATGGCTCGTTTCGGCGCGTACGGAGCCGATTCGGCATCGGCTCACCGGGCGGTTCCGAGGGTTGGCGGACGGACTGCCGTCGGGGGTGAAGGTGAGGCTGATCTCGACCCGAAGTCGATCATCCAGGGCGATCAGGCCGCCGATAATACGGGCAGAGATCGAATCGGGCGAGGTTGCCCCGGACCGGCGCGGGGGGATGTTCGGTGTATGGGTATCGCTCGCCCGGGAAGCAAAGACGAGTCGGAACGCATGGCGGGAGTTCAAATGAGAGCGAGACGGTCAAGGTACAGCCGATTGCTGTTGTGCGTGCCGATCTGGACGGGGTGCGCGACGGTATCCACGCCGGAGGAGTTGGCCGAGTTCGAGCAGGCCGGTCCGATGCAGCCGATGGTGGACGAGGACGAGCTGGTTCGCGCCAAACTGTTCGCCGGTCCGTATCGGCCGGTGGTTGACGACGTGCTCGAGCTGACGATGCCCGCGGTCCTGCGTGAATCGATCGCGGATCGGAGGCAGTTCGAGCGGATCGAGCCGCACTTGTGCCGGGTGAAGGCGGGGGGCAGGATCACGCTGCCGGTGGTCGGTGAACTCGAGGTCTCGGGCAAGGCGTTGCCGGAGATCGAATCCGTGGTGGCGGCCGCCTATCATCCGAAGTACTTGATCCATCCCCCCAGTGTCGTCGCGAGCGTTCGTGAGTATCGGATTGCCCGGGTGGCGGTGGTGGGTGCGGTGCAATCGCCCGGGATCTACGATCTTCAGAGCAACGAGATGTCGCTGGTCGCGTTGCTGACCAAGGCCGGGGGGATCAACACGGAGGAAGGGGCGGGCGTGATTCGTATCGAGCGTGAGGGGGAGGGTGATGATGATGGTGAGGCGGGGGAGGCGGATGAGGACGAGGGCGATGGTGCGTCCGAGGGTGAGTCATCTTCCGGGTCGCAGGTGGTGGTGTTGCCGGTGAGGGGGCTGAACGTGCCCTTCGCGGACGTGTCTCTTCGTCAAGGCGACCGGGTGGAGGTCGAGCGGCTGAATCCGGAGGTTTTCACGGTGATCGGGTTGGTGAACAAGGCCGGCGCCTACCCCTATCCGCCCGGGGTGAAGTACAACCTGTTGCAGGGGCTGGCGTTCGCCGCGGGGCTGAACGATCTCGCGGACCCGCAGTATGCCAAGATCTATCGCCAGGCCTCCGACGGCAAGGTACTGGAGGCGGTATTCGACCTCCGAGCGAAGGGGGTGAAGTCGCCCCTGGGGATCATGCTCAAGCCGGGGGACGTGGTGGCGGTGGAACACACGGCGTGGACGCGCTTTCACTTGATTCTGGCGGAGATTCTGCAGATACGGGCGGGGGTGAATCTCGACGCGCGCTATACGGTCTGGAACCCGTATGATTACAACCAGGGATCGGGCAACAACGCGGGGAACGCCTTGCAGAACACCGCGAACGATCTGGTGCGGACCCTCTTGGCACCCGTCGATTAGGCATCCGAGGAAAGTGATCATGAGCAGAATGGGATCCCAGGCTACGGGCGAGGGCAACGGCTCTCAGGCGGCTCCGGCGGGGTTGTCGCCGGAGATCACGCCTCCCGGCCTGTTGGAAATCCTCTGGCGTCGGCGTTGGATCGTGACTTTGGTGACGTTGGCCTCGATCGTCGGGGCGTTCATCTACCTGATGAAGGCGACGCCGATCTACACGAGCACGTCGCGGATCTACGTCGAGCAAAGCGGCCCGAAGGTCATCACCGAGTTCGAGGGGGTGATGACGCAGTCGAAGAACTACCTCTACACGCAGGCGGAGATCTTTCTTTCGACAGAGGTTCTGAGACCGGTGGCGGAGGCGGCGGAGGACGCGAAGACGAGGATCCTGTCTTCGCGGACGCGGGCGACCAAGGGCAGCACCACGTCGGTCGCCGAGGAGTCGGTGCAGGAGGTAGGCCAACCGGAGCAGGGGGCGAATGGAGCGCTTCTCCAACGCCGGCAGATACTCGAGGGGGTGGCCGATCTCCTCGCTTTTTTCGCGAAGACATTCAATGATACGGGCGGCTCCACCGCAGTCGCGAGCGACGAGTCCGAGGAGGAGCCCGACGAAGGAAAGCAGGTGGTATTCTATGATCGCCTGAAGACGTTTCAGGACGTGGACAACATCCAGGTGTTTCTGAAGAAGGAGCTCGAGGTCAAAGTGGGCAAGAAGGACGACATCATCAGCGTGTCGTTCGATTCGCCTTGGCCGGACGAGGCGGAACTGATCGTCTACGAGGTGGTCGAGTCGTATCGCCGCTATCAATCGACGACAAAGCAGACTACGGCGGGCGGCGTCCTCAAGATATTGGAAAAGGCAAGAAAAAAAGCGGACGGGAAGTGGAACGAGAGCTACGAGAAACTCATCCTGTCCCAGAAGAAGCATCCAGTTCTGTCATTGAAGGATGACCGGGGGAGTTTTCTGGTGAGGGGACTGTCCACGTTGCACGAGGAGCTGGCTGCCGCGCAGAGCGCCGCCATCGTCGCGAAGGCCACCTACGAAGCAGCGGAGCAGATGCAGGGTGATCCTGAGCGGTTGCGGCAACTGGTCGAGTCCCAATTCGGGAGGGTGGGCACGACCCCGTTCAACCAGGAGAAGGTACAGCTTCACCGCGACGCGAGTCAGTTGCAGCTCGAGCTGGCGGACCTGCAGCGGCAGGTCACGTCCGACCATCCGGCGGTCGAGTCGTTGGAGAGTAAGATCGCCCGAATCAAGGGGGAGCTGGAGGCGCTGGACCGGACGACGGGGGAAGCCTATCTCGAGCTGGCAAGGCAGCAGTGGTTGGTGGCCCGGGAGCGTGAGACCGAACTGGACCAGCGTTACCGAACTCAGCTCGTGGAGGCGCAGGAGCTGGGCGCCAAGGCAACGGAGCTGGCCAAGCTGGAGTCGGAGGTTTCCAAGACGGAGAAAATGCTGGACATCCTCGACGACCGGATCAAGGAAGTGGACGTCACCGAGAAGGCGGACGTGCTGAACATCAACATTCTCGAGTATGCCGAGGTCGAGGACGAGCCGAGTAAGCCCGAGAAGGCCCGCATCATGGGGGCGGCGTTAGTGGCGGGGCTGATTCTGGGGGCGGGGTTGGCCCTGCTCGTCGACTGGAAGGATCATCGCTTCCGCTCGGCGGACGAAATCACCGCTATTCTGGGGGTTCCCGTGTTGGGTGTGGTGCCGTCGATGTCGCGGAAGGCGTCGAGGCCGGACCACGGGCAGCAAGTGAGCCGGGCGTCGAGTTCGATGATTGCCGAGGCGTATCGTACGATACGGACGGCGGTGTACTTCGGAGCACCGAACGGTGAGGCCAGGACGATCCTGGTCACGTCGCCTTCGCCGGGTGACGGCAAGTCCACGACGGCGAGCAACCTGGCGATCGCGATGGCGCAGGCGGGTCAGCGCACGCTGCTGATGGATTCGGATTTCCGCAAGCCGGTGCAGCACGTGATCTTCGAGATGGACGACAAGCAGGGGCTCTCGAGCGTCCTGAGCGGTCAGGCGACGCTCGACGAGGTGCTGCGACCCAGCGAAGTCGCGGGGCTCGACGTGCTGCGGTGTGGCCCGCTGCCGCCGAATCCGTCGGAGTTTATCAACAGTGACGCGTTTCGAGAGATGCTCGAAGAGCTGGCGGTGAAATACGATCGCGTAGTGATCGACTCGCCGCCCGTCATGGCGGTGAGCGACGCGCGGATCCTGGCGGCGGGGTGCGACATCACGCTTCTGGTCTTGCGGGCGGAGAAATCGACGCGGAAGGCGAGTGAGCAGGCCCGGGACGGTCTGCTGGCGGTGGGCGGTCATCTACTGGGCGTGGTGGTGAACGACGCGCATCACCGTCGGGAGGGTTATGGGTACGGCTACTATGGCGGGTACGGACAGTACGGTGGGTACTATGGCCGCGATCGAGCCGAAGGTCGGCGTGAAGGAGGAAGAGGCTCGTCAGGCACGGAGAAGGGCAGTTCCACAGGCTAACGGAATCGGGCGGGCGTGATGAGCGATCAGCGAGTGGAACCTCCCGGTAACGGTGGTGAGGGGTGCGGCGAGCCTGCCGGGGCGACGGAGTTCGTGGATATTCACTGCCATTGCCTGCCCGGTCTCGATGACGGTCCGTCGAGCTTGGCCGAAGCGCTGCGCCTTTGCCGCGCCTTGGTGGAGGACGGCATCACTCGGGTGATCGCCACGCCGCACCAGTTGGGGGGGTACGAAGGGCGGAACGACGGCCCGCAGGTTCGGTCGGCGGTCGGTCGGCTGAATGAATCTCTCCGGGACGAGGGCGTGGTGTTGGAGGTTCTGGCGGGCGGCGACGTTCGGATCGACGAGCGGATTCCGAGGTTGATCGACGAGAAAAGCGTGTTGACGCTGGCGGACGGCGGGCGGTATCTGCTGCTCGAGCTTCCCCACGAAGCCTACATCGAGCCGATGGCTCTGATTTCCTCTCTGGTTCCGTCCGGGGTATGCACGATCGTCTCTCATCCCGAGCGTCACCGGTTCGTGCAGAGGCACCCGCGGGTGGTCGTCCCCTGGCTCGAGGCGGGTTCGCATCTTCAGATCACGGCGGGTAGCCTGTTGGGGGATTTCGGGCGTGATGCGCGGGCGGCGTCGTGGCATTTTCTCGAGTCGGGTCAGGCCGGCTTGGTGGCGACGGACGCTCACCACGCGGATCGGCGCCCCCCGCGG
>NYZA01000030.1 GCA_002686955.1 Gemmatimonadota bacterium | reverse complement strand
TTTCGCTTTGTGCGACGTGCAACCAGCACGCCTCCGCGCGAAACGGTGCGAAGCACCGCCAGGGCACGAATCTGCGCAGCCTCGCGACGAAAGTTGGTGAGAAATGCGGGCTAGAAGAAGTCGATGGGGCGTCCTATCGCTCTGCGCGATCATCCCCCTGCTCGCTTCCAACGCCGCCGCGGAGCCTGAGTGGGCCTGCGTGCAAAGAGATGCGCAGCACACGGGGCGCTCCGATGCGACGGTGTTCGCGTCGACCCCGACGCTGAGCTGGCAGGCCGAGGCTGGCGGGTCGATCTTCGGTTCGCCGGTCGTTCGGGGGGACGGCGTCATAGCGGTTTCGACCGGCAACGATCGACACCTGCGGGCGTTCAGCCCACTCGGGCAAGAGCTTCTGTCGTTCGAGGCCCACGACGCCGTGATGGGGGCGCCGGCCGTCGGATCCGACGATGCCATCTACCTCGCGGACCTGTCGGGATACGTATACAAGCTCTCTGCGGGAGGTGTTCTGGAGTGGGAGTATCGAAATACTAGCATCGATCCGGAGGAGCACCGCATCCTCTGTGATCCGACACCGATGAACACAGGTGGCGTCTTTCTGGGGGACTGGCTCATGACCCTGAGCTGGATCGACGAGGGTACAGCCGTATTTCCGCCGATCGATCAGGTCTTTGGCTACACCTTGCAGGACTACATGAGCGCCGGCGTGGCGGTATCGAGTGATGGCTCGATTCTCTACCAGCCTCTTCGATTCGGAAGCGGCGCCGAGTTCGTGGTGTTCGCGGCGAGCACCGCGGACGGCGCCGGGCTGTGGTTGTTTCAGGACGACCCGATCGGCGCGGAGCTTTGCACCGGCTCGATGCAGGTGGCGGCGATCTCGATAGACGAGGAAAACGAGCGTCTTTTCGTCGCCGCGAACCACAACTGTCCATCCGGCGCCTATCTCTACGCGCTCGATCTGACGGACGGTACTCCGATCTGGGCGGACCCGGTCGATCTCGGGGCCGGATCGTACGCCATTCCGGCCCTGAGCCCATCCGGCGCGTCGATTCATCTGACTATGCTGAACGGTGAGCTGCGTACGATCGATGCAGCCACAGGAAACACCGTATGGACCTACTCCAGCGGTGCCGAGATGATCCGTGGCTCAGCCGCGGTCGACGCGGCGGGCAAGATCGTGTTCGGAGACATGAACGGCGTCGTGCACTGCCTCGATGCCGGTGGCGGCGTCGTGTGGAAGTACGCGGGCGATTCAGCGACAATCGCGGGGTCGATCGCGATCGCGGGCAATGGAGATGTCTTGTTCGGCACGACCACTGGAATGCTCTCACGGCTGACCGGAAATGCCGGCACTCCTCTACTACGTCGCTGATCTGGCGGTTGGCTTCGGTCTGCCCTTGGTCGTCACAGGGCTGGCCGTGGGTCCACTGCGGGCCACATCGGTCGCGCAACTCTATTGGCTCGGTGTGGCGCTGGGGCTCACCTGGGAGCTGCCGATCTTCTGGTCAGCCCTCGCCAGCCCCACGCCTTTGATTCAATTCGTTGTGCCCCCTCCGGTTCATCCCTCGGTGTTGTTCGTGTCTCACACCCTGTGGGACGGGGGGCTCTTCCTTGCGGGGATGGTGATCGTCGCCGCGATTCGGGGCACGGACGCCGCACGCCACCCCGGCGCGCCGGAGCTCGCCCTTCTGCTGGCTTGGGGCCAGCTCTCGGCGCTCCTGGTCGAGCTCTCATCCGTGGTCTGCGGTGGCTGGGCCTACGATCCGACTCACCGGTGGAATGGGTCCCTCTTCGAGCTCAGGGGAGAGTCGATCACGCTCTTGCCGCAGCTGATCTGGTTGGCCGCTCCTTTCGCCTATTGGATCTTGGTGCGGTGGGTCTTTCGCGAGCGAGTATGCTCAGAGCCGTGACCAAGCTGAATCTCCCCTCCCGCAAAGAAGTGGCCGCGGACTGGAAGGCGGACGGCGGCCGCATCGCCGCGGTCTACCCCATCCACTACCCCCGTGAGCTGCTCCGAGCGTTTGGGGTCCTGCCGATGGAGGTCTGGGGACCGCCGGGCACCCGCACGGCCTCGGGCGATCGACACTTGCAGGCATACACCTGCTCAATCGTTCGCGGCGGCTTGTCCTTTCTACTCGATGGTGGGGTCGACGTGGCCGACCTGATCGTCGTCCCCCATGCCTGCGACAGCCTGCAAGGAATGGGTTCGATGCTCATCGATTTCGTCGATGAGCGGCGACCGGTTCTGACGATCTACTCCCCTCGCGGCGGCAGTGGCGTGACTCGGATAGATTTCCTCAACCGAGAACTTGCTGCCGTGTTCGAGAAGCTCGCCGAAATCGTTGGCGAGCAGCCAAGTGCGGCAGCCCTGAGAGAGGCGATCGATCGAGAGACCAAGGCCGACGCGCTGCTCGCCCAGCTGCTCTCTTCCCGGCGCCGCATCGACTTGGGAGAAAGAGACTTCTATCGACTCGTGCGGTCCCGCGAGTATCTTCCCGCGGAGCAATTCACACGGATCGTGCAAGGGTACCTGACTGAGCCCCTGGGGGAATTGGACGATAGGCCGGCAGTCGTGATCTCGGGTCTGGTCCCGGAGCCGATGGGAATTCTCGATGCCATCGAGGAGGCGGGGGGAAGGGTGGTGGGCGACGACATGGCTTGCTCGGGGCGACGTCTCTACGGTGAGGGCTCCTCGGAGGATCCGCTGCGCCGCATGGCCGAACGCTTGCTGAGTGCCCCACCCGACTCGACTAGGGGCGCCGAAATCCAGGCCCGCGCGGACCACCTGGTTGCCTTGGCCGCGGCCGGCGGTGCGAAGGCCGTGCTCCATTTTCTGGTGAAGTTCTGTGAGCCCGAGCTCTTCTACCTCCCACAGATGCGGCCAACGCTGGAAGCCGCGGGGCTTCGGTCGATCGTCATCGAAGCCGACGTATGCGAGCCCCTACCCAACCAGGCCGTCACCCGCGCCCAGGCCCTCGTGGAGACCCTGAGATGAGCGTGCTCGATTCCCTCCGCTACCATGTCGGCGCGAATATCATCGGCTCGGGCGTGCTGCGGTGGCAACGCATTCTGCTCGAAAGGAAGCTCGCGAATCCCAACTGGTGGAAACACCAACATATCGCGCCGCCGCTGCTCAGCTCGGGACGACTGAAAGAGCTGATCAGCCACCACTACCTGAAAGGGAAGTTCGCGCCGGGGCACAAGAAGGTGGCCTGGATCAGCTCGGGCGCACCGATGGAGTTCCTGGTGGCGTTGGGTTATTTCCCACATTATCCGGAAAACCATGGGGCGATGTGCGGCATTCGCCGAATCAGCGAGGAGCTGAGCGACGTGGCCGAAGGCGCCGGTTGGTCACGCGATATCTGTTCCTACGCCCGCACCGACTTCGGCGCCATGCTTTCGAACAAAGGACCGGCGGGATCGCTTCCCCGTCCCGATCTGCTCCTCTGCTGCACCAACATCTGCCAGACCGTGCTGTACTGGTACAAAGCTCTCGCCCACCACTTCGACGTTCCTCTCATCGTCATCGATACACCTTTTCTGTACGGCGAGGCTCGGCAGCGTGACCTGGACTACACCAAAGCCCAAATCGAAGAAGCGATCGCCACGGCCGAACGTGTCGCCGGGCGGTCGCTCGACCCCAGGGACTTCGACGCGACCACGCGCTTGTCGAAACAGGCAACCGATCTGTGGAAGGCGATCATCGAGTCCGCGCGGCACCGACCGGCGCCGATCACCGCTTTCGATCAGTTCATCTGCATGGCTCCGATCGTCGAAATGCGCGGCGAGGCGTTCACGGTCGACTTCTACGGCACCGTCTTGGATGAGCTCAACGAGCGCAAGAAAAAGGGAATCGGCGCGGTGAAGAACGAGCGTCACCGACTGGTGTGGGACAATCTGCCGATCTGGTTTCGGATCAAGTGGCTTGCGGAGCTTCTCGCCGAGCGGGGGGTGGCAATGGTGGCCTCGACCTACACCAACGCCTGGGGCGAGCTGGCGGATCTGGTGGATGTATCGAATCCGCTCGAATCGGCGGCGCGTGTGCATCTGCACCCGATTCTGAACCGCGGAACGGGACACAAGCTCGCTCTCATCACCGATATGGTGAGCCGATTCGAGGCCGACGGAGTCATTCTGCATTCCGACCGCAGCTGCAAGCCCTATTCCATCGGCCAGGTCGATCAAACCGATCGCATCAACAAGAGCACCGGCGCCGCGGCGCTCCTTCTCGAAGCGGATCACAACGATCCGCGCGCCTTCTCCGAAGGTCCCGTCCGCACCCGCCTGGAGGCGTTCCTGGAGCTTCTTGAGGACGCCGCGTGAGCGATGTTCGCGCGATCGGAATCGACGCGGGCTCGACCACTACCAAAGCCGTGGGGGTTGACGCTGAAGGCCGCGCCCGCTGGCATCTCCTGGAGGAGACCGACCCGCGCTTGCGCTTGCAGATCGAGAGGATCATTACCATAGCCCGCGAGGTCGCCGGCAGCCCGGCGCCGGTGGTCGCAACAGGTCATGGGCGTCGCCTTGCGGCGGCCGACCGTTCGGTCACCGAAATCACCTGTCATTGCAAAGGTGTCTACACGCAAACCGGTCACGGCGGCACCCTGATCGACATCGGCGGCCAGGATTCCAAGGTAATAGTCGTCGGCCACACGGGCAAAGTTGCGAACTTCGCGATGAACGACAAATGCGCCGCTGGGACGGGACGTTTCTTGGAGGTAGCCGCCCGGCGCCTGAAACTCGATATCGACGCCTTCTCCGACGCCGCCCTGCATGCCGAGCGGGATCGGGATATCTCGTCTACCTGCACCGTCTTTGCCGAGTCGGAAATCGTCTCGCTCATTGCCGAAGGGCTTCCGGTGGGGGAGATCATCGCCGGACTACACCGCTCTCTGGTCCGACGCGTCGGCGCGCTGGTTCGCAGCACCGGCCTCGAGAAGCCAGTGATGCTCTCGGGCGGTGTCGCTCAGAACGCCGCGGTTCGCCGCTTCCTCGGCGAGGAGCTCGACGTCGAGGTCGTGGTGCCTGAGCACCCCCAGCTCATGGGGGCCTACGGCGCGGCTCTTATCGCCCTGGAATCGCTATCCGTGCGATGACCGACGAACCGTCTCCCGGATCTCCTCCCCCGAAAGTGTCCCTAATACCGTCAAGGCGTCCGTCGAAGCCACCGAACCATCCGTTCCCGCTGATGAAGCAGCTACCGGTTCCGGGGAGTGCAGGACTTCCCGATGGGGCGTAGCCCATTCGGTGCCGTTCATGAAGAGGATCGCATAGTTGTTGCGATACGCTTCGAGCGCAGCGTGCCAGTCGCCTTGGTGAGCGCCAAACACGGCATTCAAGCGCCATGTCCCGCCCGGCTGGAGATCTCTCTCCCGGTACTCCACCTCGCCCGTTGAATTCACCTCATAGAGACGGCTCGATTCCGAGAACCATTGAGTGCCACTCAGTCGATTGAGGAGCTCGAGAGCCTCGTCGCCCGTGTTGTTCGGGAGAATCGCGATCGCCTCGGTGGCCACATAGTTCGTTGCATTTTCCTTTTGCGGAATCAACTGCGCCGTCGCGGGCTGTGCGAGTGACGCGAGCAGGATTCTTGCGATCAGGTGGCGGAACATCGGTTCCATGGGGCTGGAAGGTGCCGCGAGAATCCGGCTACCGATAGGATAGCCACGTGCGAGCCCTTCGCCGCTCGGAAGCCAAGCCATCTACCTACCGCTCCGACCGTCTCTCGCCTCGAAAACCCCCCGCAGCAGCTCCCGCCCAACCGCGGGATAGAACCAGGGGTCATGAACCAGGGCGTTGCCTATGGCGCACCCCCAATTGCAGTGACACTTGCCGGTCCCCAGGTGCTTCTCCGCGAATGCCCCCATCGCTTCGCCCGCGAGCACCCGCCGCGGATCATAGTCGTGGTCCCTCAGGCCGCCGACCGATTCCTGCAGCGGCTCGCAGGGGAGCACGTCTCCCTGGGGACCGATCACCGCGATCTTCTTCCCCGCACCGCAGATCCTCCCAAAGTCCCCCTGCTGGTGGATCGTCTCGAGCCGTCCATCCATGACGCGCTTGATGGCGTTGAAGAGCCGGTAGCGGGGTCCCCTGTAGCCCCTCTTATCGGTGAGCCCGTACACCCTGCGTACGAGAGCAAGATAGCGCGCAGGATCGACGGCCATCTCCTTGTCCCTGAAGTTCCCGTGCAGAGGGTTGAGGCTGACCCTGTCGCATTCCACGTCGCGGACCAAGTGCTCGAGGAAATCCTCGAGATGGTCGATGTTCTCCGTCGAACAGGTCACGACGAACTTGATGCTCACGTTGTCCCTCCGCCTCGCCAGAGGAAGCACGGCCCGGTGCGTCTCCATCACATGTGCGTAGGTGGCCTGGGAACCGCGTATCCTGTCGTGCACCTCCGGAGGCCCGTCCAGCGATAGATGCAGATCGAAATTGGTCAAATAATTGCGCCTCGAAAGAACTTCGAAGGCGCGTTCGACCCGATCCGGGAAAGATCCGTTCGTCGGAATGGAGACATAGATGGGATTCGGACCGTTGATGAAAGCCTGAACCAGGTCGCTGAGATCGTCCCTCAAGAAAGGCTCGCCCCCCGAGAGGGAGAAGTAGGTGATGGGGGGAATCGACGCGACGATCCGGCGGACCTCCTCCGGCGCAAGCTCCTTCGAAGACTTCGCGTCTTCGATCTCGTCGAGATAGAAGCACATTGGGCAACGCGCGTTGCACCGAGCCGTGACGAAATAGATGAGCCATTGCGGAAAGCGACCGGTCCAGAGGCGCATCGGCATGGTCTGACGGAGAACGGACCGAGAAGGCTGAACGATCTCCTTCCCCTCGAACTCACTCGCGCGGTCTCGATAGCGAAATCGCCTATATCCCCTCGCGGTTGGTTCCCACAAACGATAGAAGGGTCCCCAGATCAGCCCGCCCCAGAAACCAAGCAACGTGGCCCCAACGCACAGTGCGAGAGACGCACCGGAGATGAACACCCGCCCCACCCGCTTCGACGGCGAAACAGAACGGCCGCCCCAAATCACGACGGTTGCCAGCCCCGCGAGAGTCACCCCTGCCGGTGTGGCGACAAGCATTAGACGCATCTGTTCGGAGCCGATCAGTCCGACGAGGAAGACGACGACTAGGGCCACCAACAAGATCGCCGCCGCCACGACTCCAGCCTGAGGCAGATAGAGCTCCGGGAACTGCCAGGTCGAGAGTCCCGCGTACCACCTCTGACGAAAATACTGATGCATGAGCGGCCACAGAAGCGGTCGCTTGTAGTGGGCGGCGCGAACCGTCGGATCATTCCAGAGCTCGAAGCCGTGACGCCGCGCGATGAAGAAAAACTCCGCATCATCCACCCAGTAGTACGCCACCTCGTTGAAGCCGCCGACATCCTCCCAGACGCGTCTCTTCATGGCTACATTGCAGAGGGAGACCTCGTAGAAAGGGACCTGCTCCCGCGCCGGATTCGCGAGCGTCTTCTTCAGGCTGAAAAGAGGGGAACAGACGATTCCGTTGGCGGCTTTCTGCCGAAACCCATCGGAATAGGGAAGGTCGGTGGGACCGGTAACGACGTCGGCCCCAGCATCGAGCGCCCTGAGCACCTGCTCGACCCAGTCCGGCTCGAGGCGGACGTCGTCGTCTATGAAAGCGAGGTATTCCGTGTTGGCAGCCTGGCCTACCCCAACATTCCTCTTCGAGCTCGGGTGAGGGCTAGGCGAAACTACGGTCTCGAGAGCAATCCGGTCGGAGTCGTACGAAGCCGGTCCGTCCGTGACGAGCACGAGCTCGCATAGTCCCGGGAGGCTTTGCCTTTCGAGGCTTCGGATCAGAGTCTCGATGAACTCCGGTCCACGGCTGACCGGCACGATGATGCTCAGGCGAGACCCTCGGGATGGTGTCATGGCCTCGTGCTGGAGAGGAAACTCTCGCCGCTCAAGAAGCGCCGGGTGAACATAGATAGGAGCTTCGCATCCCAGGTCATCGCCAGGGCGTGAGCCTCCCAGCGGGACCGGTAGCGCCTACTCAGGAGGCCCAAGACCTCTTTCGCTGGCCACGGCACCCCGAGCCCTCCTCGCAGCCGCCTGCCGTCGATCAGCTTCGAGGTCACCATCAGGAACTCCATATGCGTCTTGTCCTCGATCCACGGAGCAGCAATATTGTGTCGATTGAATTGGCTCCATCCGCTCAAGCTCTCCGGCGGGCGAAATCCGTTGGCCAGCGCCAGGTCGTAGAGCGCCGATCCGGGATAAGGAACGAACACATAGAACCCAGCCACATATGCATTTGGGTTCGACGCCGTTAGCTCCAGAACAAGGCGTACCGTGGCCTTCAGCTCTTCCTCCGTCTCCGTCGGAAAACCCATCATGAAGTTGTAGGTAGCTTGGATCCCCGTGCGTGCCAGGGCAGTATTGGCGGCGCGGTACTGTTCCACGGTCTCCTGTTTCTTGACCAGATCGAGAACCCTGTTGGAACCACTTTCGAGCCCAAGCTGCAAGGAGCGCATGCCGCATCTCTCGAGTTTGGCGAGGTCGACTTCGAGCAGATCGTCCATGCGGGTCTGGGCGTACCAGTCGAAGGCTCCGCCGATCCTCTCGGCGATCCTTGCCCCTCGCAGACGGTCCACGAAGAACTCCTCGTCGTGAAACTCGATCGCATCGAGATCGTAACGCTCCTTCAGGGCGAAGGTACGCTCGACGACCATGTCCGGATCCATGCGTCGCCACCTCCGATTCGAGAGGACCGGCTGGCAGCAGAAAGTGCAAGCGTACGGACACCCCGATGAAGTGATGAAGGGAAGACTACGCACCTTGTGACCGAAGAGCAGATTGCCGGAGACATAGTTTTCGACGTCTATGAGCTCATAAGGAAGTTCAGGCATGGCTCCTGGATCGACGAAATCGTAGCCTGAACCCTGGACCGCTACCCCCTCGCCCTTCTTGAATGCGATGTTGGCGGTCGTCTTCCAATCGCGCCCGGCCTTGAACGCATTCACAAGGGAGCGAAATGTGGCCTCCCCTTCCCCCATTACAACGATATCGACCAGCGGATGTCGGGCCGTCTGCTCGGGAAGCAGAGTCGGGTGGTTCCCTCCCCAAACGATCGGCAGATCCGGAGCAATTCGTCGCGTCCATTCCGCGGCTTTCAGGCCGTAGCGTATCTGTGTACCGGTCATCGAGGAGATGCCGACACACAAAGTGTCTCTAGTCAGATGCCTGCTGATCGACTCCCGCCAGTCCGGATCGGTCCGCTGGTCGACGATCACCACCTCGTAGTCACCGGTCAGCGTCGATGCCACGGTGAGGACCGACAAGGGCAGCCACACCGTTACGCCCCTGACGTCCAGGCCGGTGACAGGATAGACAAGGATGACGTTCGCCACAGAATCTCCAGGTCCGGATCGGTCGGCGCCCTCTGGAGCGCACTTTCGCTTGGATACTACTGTACCAGGGCCTGCGGTGCACAGCGGGCGCACATAGTGATGGAATGATAGGCATGCTCTCCCCGAATGCCTATACATACCCGATGCCTGCGCAGCGCAGCAATCCTCTTCGTCTTGCTCCTGGCCCATGCGCCCGCCAGTGCTCGAGTCCCGGACGTTCCGCTCGATTGCGCTTCGATACAGGAAGCGATCGACGCAGCCGAGGCAGGAGACATCGTATTGGTCTACCCCGGCACATACTTGGAGACCGATATCTCGTTTCGCGGGAAAGGCGTGACCGTGATGGGCAAGTCCCCTTCGGATCCGGCCGCCGTCTCCTCAACGGTGGTGGATGCCGGGCGGCAGGGGGGGGTGTTCGTCTTCTCGGACAGAGAGAACGCGTCGAGTGTTCTCACGGGCTCACCATCACCAGATCCGCGGGCGAGCCGAGCCCCGGGATCGAATGCCTGGAATCGTCCCCACCATCAGCCATTGCGAGATTCGGGACAACCGAAGCACATACTCGAGTGTCGGCGGCTCCGGATTGGCCTGCCGTAACGCTTCCCCGGCCATCATCGATTGCACGATCGATGGGAACTACACCAGTCCCCTGAGCTATGGAGGCGGGGCGTACTGCAGCGGCAGCTCGGCACCGCGGCTGATCGGATGCCGGATCATAGGGAGCTCCGCCGGCTCGGGCGGGGGAATCCAGTGCAGCCAGAACTCGAATGCGGAGCTGATCGGATGCACCATTCACGGCAATGTACCCGACGGGATGGGCTTCAGCTACTTGGGCACCGCGAGTCTGACGAATTGTATCGTTTGGGGGAACCTCGGCAAGAGCCTGGATACGGATGAATCGCTGAACGTTCGTTACTCCAGCATCCATGAAGGCGGCGACATCGGGCCCTTTCCCCATCTGCCATTGCCCGGCTCTCCCCTTGTCGACTCGGGGGACCCCTCGACGAGAGACGGCGTTTTCGACACTCATCCACGCTGGCCTCGGGCCTTCCCCAACGGCGAAAGGGCGGACATCGGAGCCCATGGCGGAAACGAGAATATGCGCTGGGTGAACGAGTAGAGCGCAGTCCCGGAAGTGCAGCTCCTATCAGGGCATGATCGCGGTCGCGATTCCGAATCGCTCCGCCGTCGTCGCACTCGAGTGTGCGGCCGGCCCGGATCAGTAGCGCAAGACCGGATCGAGGTTCGTTGCCGCCGGGGTGGGCCAGCCGAAAAGCTCCCAGTTGCGCGCCGAGTCCGGGTAGCGCCCGTAGCTCCAGTCCTTCTCCTGATAACCGAAAGGGATTCGATCCAGAACCAGGACCGAATCCGCGGTCTCTTGGATCAGCCCGATCTCTTCGCCTTCGCGATCCAGCTTGAAAGATGCGTGCAGAGGACCCTCCGTGGGCTCGTTGTCGAGCCAGATGAGCAAATGCTCGGAGGGCTCCAAATCGAGGCTCGGCAGAGCCCATTTGAAGGGCTCGTCTTCAGCATCATCGCTCAGATAGAGGTTCGCCGTGCTGATTGTGGAATCCGCGGCATTGACGATCTCGACCCAGTCCTCGAATTCGCCGTCTTCATCGGCAACGACCGATTGGTTGCTCGCGCAGAACTCGTTGATCATCGCGGTTCCGAACGATTCTCCCAGTACGTAGATTGTCGCCACGCCCGGTTCCAGAGGCTGCCCCTTCGACTCCACCGGAGTGAAGACGATGTCGTAGCGCCCTTCGTTCTCCGGCGCCATCAACTCCGGGATCGAATCCTCAAAGCTCGCGAACGCGCTGTCTCCGGCGGCCAACACCGGAATCGATACCGTATCGATCGGCGCCTCGAGACACCAGACCCCCCCGGGGCAGACGACCTCGACTTCCAGATCCACGGCAATGGTGTCTCTCCATCGGTTCGTCACCCAGAGGTCGACCCGCACCTCCTCGCCGGCGTAATAGATCTCCTCCTCAGGCGTCGCGACGACTGTCAACGGTTCTTCCCAGCGATTCGGTTGTCCCGGGGTGGCCTCCGACAAGACACGCGTCCGCCCGCTTCCGTCGGGAAAGCGCCCGATCGACCGCTCAACGAGCATGCCGCCCACTGTAAGGGAGTCGACCACCAAGATCGGTGCGGCAACGGTCAATCCGATCCAGTCCCCCACCTCGATTTCCTCCGGTAGG
>NYZA01000029.1 GCA_002686955.1 Gemmatimonadota bacterium | reverse complement strand
GCGACATGCTCGCGACCCTCGATCGATTCCTGGTCGATACCGCGGTCGAAGACGAGACTCACGGGAACCTGCTCCTCACCGCGGGGCTGCAGCTCAGCTTCCGTGCCAGCGACAAGGACACCGACGGTGACGGGGTCGTCGACAAAAACGATGAGTGCGCCGGAACTCCTCTGGGTGCGATCGTCGATTCCCGAGGCTGCCCGAGCGACACCGACGGCGACGGCGTCTACGACGGACTCGACCGTTGCCCCGGCTCGCCGCCCAGAGCGAAGATCGATGCAAGAGGCTGCCCGACCGATAGCGATGGCGACGGCGTCTACGACGGTCTCGATCGCTGCAACAACACACCGGCCGGTGTTCCTGTCGACGCCAGGGGCTGCACCAAGGACACCGACGGCGACGGCGTTCATGACGGTATCGATCGCTGCCCGCGCACCAAGCGCGGCGTCGAGATCGATTCGAAGGGCTGCGAGGTAACCGAAGTGGAGCGGGAGATGCTAGACACCGGCATGATCCGTCTCGACTCGATCTTCTTCGAGAGCGGCAAGGCGATCCTGAAGCCGGAGTCGTTCCCGAGCCTCGACGAGGTCGGCAAGGTGCTCGAAAAATGGCCCGCGCTCCGCATCGAGATCGGAGGCTACACCGATTCACAGGGGGGAGCGGCCTTCAACGAGAAGCTCTCGAGGAGCCGGGCCGATGCCGTGCGGGACTATCTCACCAAGAGTTTCGCGGGGATCGACGCAAAGCAGCTCAAGGCCGCCGGCTACGGAGAAGCCAAGCCGATCGCGGACAACGGCACCAAGGAAGGACGCGCACGCAATCGCCGTGTCGAGTTCAAGGTGTTGAACCGCGGCGTGTTGACGCAGTAGCTCACGAGAAGAGAGAAGCGGCCGCCGCTCGTCGCATCGCGCACGAGTGGCGGCCGCCGATTCCCCGAGTGCTGCGTTCCTAGAGTTGTTCGACGTTGCTCGTGTCGCAACTCGCCAAGTCCAGGATCTGCACATAGAGGCCACAGCCCGGCCCGGGAATGGTCACCTCGATGGAGAAGGCGCCGTCGCCGTCGGTGGTCTCGGTCGAGTACAACTGGGCCGTGTTGTTGAGACCAAGCTCAGTGCCGACGCAGGGATTGCCGGCCGGAACGAGCAGACTGCCGGTGCTCAGGGCATAGATGACCGCGATCGTGCTGTTCGGCGTGGCGTTCGTCACGTCGACCGTCATGGCGCCGGGGCAGGAGCCCGTGATGGCCAGGGTCAGATCCGCCGGCGGAGTGTCATCGACTATGAAGAAGGGACTGCCCCAGTTCAACTCGGTCGATTCATAGGCGTTGGGATCCTCGGCGAGAGCCGAATCGTTGCTCTCATAGCCCAAGAAGTCGAGGGATCCGTTGTCGAAACCCTCGCGAACGATGCCGGGTGCCGCCTTCGTGCCGAAATCGGTCACGGCATAGTCATCGACGGTCAAGAAGGTCGCCCGGCCGGTGGTCTCGTCATTGTCGTAGGCCAGATTCCAGACAACCGCTGAATCGGCATCGGAGAGCACGATCTCGTCACTGCTGTTGCCGAAAGCCCAGGATTGGTCCATTCCGATCACGCGGGCGTCGGGCACGCCGCTCAGCCACTCGGTTTCGAAGAGGGCCTTTTTCGCTGCTCCGGTGATGCTGTTGTCGCCACCGACGAGGATTAGGAAATCCCCCGCGTCGATGGTGGCGTCGAGCGTGTACGAATCGGAGTCCTCGTCGTTCAGCATCCACCCCGTCAGATCCACGTCGGAACCGCCGTAGTTGTAGAGCTCCACGAACTCGCGGCCCGTGTCGTCGCCCTCGGCGTTGTTGAGGAACTCGGTTACGGCGACGGTATTCGCCGCGGCGAGGGTTGTGCTCATGAGCGTCACCATGCCGATGATGCGCGCTTTTCTCATCGTTTTTTCTCCAAATGCAGTATTTGCTGTCATCTCAGATTGGCCGCATGCGCGAGGCCCGTGCCCCCGAGTAAGAACTACCGCATCTCGACCATAGCCCCGTTTGGCACCGATCTCAGCCTTTTTGCCCTTTCTTCACCTCGCCGCGGATCCGAACATCCCTTCCCGGGGGGGCGTCGATCCATAGCGTCTCGCCGACCCATCGCCACGCAACCCGCGGCCCGCGCTCGGCGTTTGCGTCGCGTAGGACCAACGCGTCTCGTTTCAGCCCGCGCAACGCCCACACCGCCGGTTGGTCGTGCGGAGCGGCCCTGAAGACCCAGCCATCCTCCGTCGCCTCGTAGCGGCCGATCCGGCCCGGGCCCTCGAACTCCCGGATCCGCGCGATGCCCGACTCTCCCGGACGCGCAACCAGGAAGACATCGGCACCTTCGGGGGCGGGAATCGTCCCGAGTCCGGGAAGTCTCGATACTGCTTGCAGGGGAATGATCGACCCTTCCCTTTGATATAGAGGGATCTCTTCGAGAGGAACCTCGCGACGAATCAGCGCCCCCCCTTTGTGCCGCTCTCCCGTCCACCAGTCGATCCAGTGGCCCAGGAGGGGGAAGCGGATCCACCGTTGTGAGCCCTTCATCACGATCGGTGCGACGAAAAGGTCCTTGCCGAGGCGGTAGTCCCACGTGCCGATCAAGGGTTCGACGACACCGTCGCCCTTCTCCCATGCTCGTGCCCCCTCCGTCATCAGATAGGGAACGAGGGAGTGGTGCAGCAATACATAGTCGCGGTAGATATCGAGGGTCTCCTGGTCGAAGATCCAGGGGCGATGCTCGCCGCCTCCCCCGTTTTCCATAAGGGGCATCAGCGCACCCATCTGCGCCCACCGGATCAACAGCTCTTTGGTGCGACCCAGCTCGCTATTATCCGTTCGAAAACCGCCGATATCGGAGCCGATGTTTACATAGTTGCGCCAGGCGGAATGGAAGAGGTTTCCGAGCGCCACACGAAGTCCCTTGAAGGTCGGGTCCTGGTCGCCGACCCAACCGGCCATCAGCACATCGTGCGGGCTGAACGACCAGTGCAAGACCCCGTCGACCGAATCGACCGGTCGAGACATAATGACGCGATCTCGTCCGAGCTTTTGGCGGGTGTGGTAGAAAAAGTCGCGGTAGTAGAGATCGGCGTACTGCCGCGGCCTGAGCACGCCGCCATACCCCCGCGGCACGCCCAAGAGAATGGTGTAGAACTCGGCGCCGTCGGTCTTCCAGCCATCGATTCCTAGATCGAGGACGCCGTCCATCAGGCCGTGCCAGTAATCGAGCGCCTCGGGATTCGTGTAGTCGATGAAGCTGCCCTCCCCCTTCCACCATTCCACGGTCGCCCCCTCGTTGAGGAAGTAGCCCTGATCGAAGGCGTACTGGTAGTTCGGGGAATCGATATTGATCATCGAAGTGATCCATAGGAGCACGCGCACATCGAGGCCGTGGATTTCGTCCACCATCTCTCTCGGGTTTGGATAGAGCTCCTCGTCGAACTCGAATGAGTTGTAGCCGGTCTCCCAGGGCGAATCGATGATCAGGGCGCCCACCGGCACCCCTCGGTCGAGGTAGTCCCGCACCAACGCGGTCGCCGACTCCCGCGTGCCTTCGTTCTCCCAAACCCAGTGGTGGTGAACCCATTCGGGCCATGGGACCGGATCGAGAGGGAGTTCCATACGATCGCCCACCGCATGGGCGGATCCAGCGATTGCCAGGGCTGTCAGATATGTCGTTCTTGGGGTTCGCGCAAGTCTCATGGGGTTGATCTCTACGAGCTAGAGGAATTCGCCACGCGGTCGATCGCAGGAAGGCGCTCTCCTTCCATGGAACTCGAATCGACTCCTTGCACGGGTCGCAATCGAACAAGTCCCCAATGAGTATATCCAAAAGCACATTGCTCGCTCTTTGCCTGTGCGGGGTAGGCGTTTCAGAGGCATGGCCGGCCGCCGTCGACCTCCACGTCACTCGATTCTCCGATACCGAGATCGGGCTGCGTATCACATGCGATGAGCCCGAGCTCCAAAGATCGCGGACCGGGGAGATATCGAATCTGTATCTGGCGGGTGCGGGATTGCGAACAGAGCCCGGTGAAGTCGTGCTCCCGGTGGTATCGAGGGTCGTTGCCCTCCCCTTCCCCGATACTCCCGTCCGGGTGCGCCTGGCCTCGGTCGAGCGGGAGGCGATCGATTTCGGGCCCCTGCCGGTGTTGCGCGCGGACGCGGGCGCCGACCCCGCTCTGGGTGCTCCCGGCGGCGACAGCGCTCTCCTCCCCTCCTCCGACACCCGTCTGCTGCCCGCAAGCCCTTTCAACATCGAGAGGATCGGTTTTCGCGGCCTTCACCTGGCCCGAATCTCCTTCTATCCGGTCTCGGTGCGCCCCGCCACCGGAGAAGGTGTGCTCAGGCGCTTGGTCGATCTTCGCATCGAGATCGCGCCCGGCGATGCCCATCCCGATCCGCGATCGATCGCCTCCGGCCCACTCGATTCCGCATTGGAGTCGATCCTGCTGAATCCACGCACCGCCCGCCGATGGCGCCGAAAACCCACCCGATTCGGGTCCAAAACCACCGAAACATCCCTCTCCGCTCCCCGAGCACCGATGAGCGGCTCGGGCGCGCCGGTGCTTCGAATCGCCGTTGACCGTGACGGCATGATGGCCATTACGGGCGCCCAAATCGCCGCCGCGGGGGTTCGTCTCTCGCAGATCGACGTGGCGACACTTGCCTTGACCGAGGGCGAGGCGCCCGAGCCGATTCTGGTTGAAGATGGCGGCGACGGCGAGCTCGATCGTGGGGACCGTATTCTCTTCTATGGACGTGCGCCACGCGGTGAGAGCCAATACTTCGATCCCTATACCATCGAAAACGCGTACTTCCTCACCTGGGGCGACACTCCAGGCGCGCGCCTGATTCGAGAAGATGCCGCTCCCGCGGAGGGGAACCCCAGTCGCTATGTCGAACCGGGAGCCTTCCGGTGGACCGTTCACGTCGAACGCGACTCGATCTTCTCCCGCCTCGGACAAGACGGCACCCCCGGTCTCGATCACTGGTTCTGGCGATCGATCCGTGCACCAACGCTCTGCGTCGTACCGATCCACCTTCCTTCACCCGATCTCCTAGGTAGCGCCGCAAGTGTCGAACTTCGGCTCCAGGGAGCGACATATCCACCCCAGTACCCGGATCATCATCTCGAAATCTATATCAACAGCCAATCGCTGGACGACGTCACATTCGATGGACAGACCGCCATTGTCCACAATGCCGACAATGTTCCGATGGCGAGACTTCGCGACTCTGAAAACGAAATCAGCTTGGTTGCGCCGGGTGACACTCCCGCCGAAAACCTCGACGAGGTATATCTGGACTGGGTCGAGGTCTCGTACGACCGACTGTACGAAGCCGAAAATGGGGTTCTGGATTTCGCATCACCGGTCGATGGCGGCTCGGGTCTGTACCAGTTTCGACTTTCCGGCTTCAGGTCCGAGGCGATTCGAGTATTCAAGCTCGGTGTGGGTGAGATGGTCAACGGCACGATCCGGCCGGGCCGCGGAAACGGAAAATACGAGATTAAGATCCAAGACCATCTCGTCACGTCCGACGTTCGCTATGTCGCCTTGGAAGAAGGGCGTTTCGAGCATCCTACAGCGGTGGAAGTAGTTCCCGACGGTCCTGATCTTCGTGATCTCTCCCTGGCCGCTGAGCTACTCATCATCGCTCCCAGGGAGTTCGAAGGTACTCTGCTTCCTTTCGTGGATTGGAAAGAGACCCAAGGTGTCGCTACGACGCTCGTCGTACTCGAAGACATCGTGCATCAATTCGGTGGGGGGCGTCCCAGCCCTGAGGCGATACGGGCCTTCATCCGTCTGGCCATGGGCGGATGGGCTTCTCCCGCGCTGGAAAACCTGCTCTTAGCTGGCGACGGCACCTGGGATTTTCGGAATATCCAGGGCGGCGACGCTCTGGAGAACCGCGTGCCCGCCGGTCTGGACTACAACGTCAACTGGGGCCAAACCTCGTCGGACGGCTGGTACGGACTGCCAAGCGACGATTCGATTCTGCCTGCGCTCTCTATCGGGCGCTGGACCGTACACAACGTGGAGGAGCTCCAAGTTGTGATCGACAAGACGATGGCCTATCCGGCCACGGGAGAGTGGCGAGGAATCGTTGAAATGATCGGCGGGAATGGACTGGAATTCCGTGATCGCTCGGAGCAGCTGATTCGCGAAGGCGTTCCGCCGCATATCAAGCCGCAACGGGTGTTCACCACCGAAGACGAGACCCGCGAAGACGATCCACATTTTCGCGGAGGGCCCGAGTTGACCAGAGATCTCGACGCAGGTGTGGCTCTAGCCAACTTCCAGGGGCATGGAGGCGGGGGGATCTGGTCCGATGCCGATCTGCTCGACATTGAAGATGTTCCGCTCCTGCGCAACGGAGACAAACTTCCGATCGTCTTCTCCATGACCTGCTATACGGGCTCGTTCGCCGATCCGGGACCCGCGGCGATCGGTGAGGTGTTCTTGACCGAGGCCGATAAAGGCGCGGTCGGCTTTCTCGGCTCTTCCGGTTTCTCCTATTCGCTCCAGGGACATGGGCTCAATCGACATCTTATCGATGCGGTATTCGATCCTTCCCGCGGCGATCGCTCATTAGGCGAATCGATCTTGCTGGCGAAAGGGACCTTCTATCTGACGAACGACGGCTTGATTCCGCGGGATATCGTACGGGCATACAACCTGCTCGGAGACCCCTCGCTGGTGCCCGGGCTTCCGCGGGCGGATATCAAGCTGAACGCGGAGCCCGCGGCCACCGCCTTGGGCGGCTCGGTCGCTCTCAGTGGAAGTGGAGCACCTGCTGGCGGCGCCGTTACGATCGCGCTCAGTGATGCCGATGAAGTGGTCCACGTCGAGACCACCGTGACCGCCAATGCATCTGGTTCCTTCGAGACGAGCGTCGACATTCCGGTCGATGCACCGCAAGGCGCGTGGACTCTGAGGGCGCGATCCGGTGAGCGTTTCGGCGGTGCGCCGATCGGCGTAAGTGTACCGGTGGTAGCACCGCTGACCACAAGCCCTGACCCGGTGCGAGACGGAGTTCCGGCCCTTGTTCGAACCACAATGGCCTCTGGTGGTGGACACGACCGGTTCCGACTGGTCTGGGCTACCAACTCCTCTTTCGGTCCCGCCGATACACTCGAGCTGACTCCTGATGGCCCCGGCGACGAGTACGTTACCGAAGACACGATTCCATCTCAACCCGGCGGTCGAGAGATCTTCATGAAAGTGGTGGCTGAAGGAGAGACCGTCGATCGCTGGGTCGGCGCCCCCGAGAGCTACAAGGTGCTCCGGCGCGAAGATCTAACCTTCGCCAACGGCCGCCAAGGAGTTTTCGGCGGAACAAGCAGCGTCACTTTCGGAGTAGACATCTTCAACGCGGGCCAGGTCGACGCTCAAGATGTGAGTGTCACGTTCGCATGGCATCCCGTAGTCGTACAGGATGACACGATCTACACTCCGCGGGAAGAGGAATGGAACGATTTCGATAGTGTCACTCGCACCGAGATCGATGTTGCGGGAAAAGCTCCCGCTCGTACCGAAATCCCATGGGATCTGCCTTCAGGATCGTACTTGGTTCGAGTCGAGATCGACTCCGATGCGGAGTTCGAAGAAAGCTCCGAGGTGAACAACCTGCGAGTGCTCAAGGTTTCGGCCGATCGATATGCCGTTACTCCCAGCGAGGGCTCGGAGGGGTCGAGACCGTCTGTAGACGGGAATCTGCACATTGAAGTGCAGCCGGGAGCCGTCCCGACACCCGCGGTGTTAATCGTGGAGCGTGTGTCGATGATGGAGCCCACGGCGCAGCCCGACTACGAAGCTCCGATCTTCCTCGATGGAAGTGCCGGGGTTGCCTATCGCTTCGGATTCGCCGATTCGACGATCGAAGTCAGCGGCATCGAAGCCACCTTCCATCTGGGCGGCGGCACCCTCGTCGATCCCGCCCTCTATCGTTGGGATCCGGACCGAGGCAAGTGGGTTCGCGATCCCAGGTCGAGCGAATCGGGTGGAGATGTGAGGAGTGAAGATCTCCCGCCCGGCACCTATACGGTACTCGACAACCGGGACCAAACCCCTCCGGAGATCGAGCTTCAGAGCCAAGGGCGTGTCATTGCCGAAGGAGGATTCGTCGCTCCTCGCCCGGTTCTCGACTTCTTGGTCCAAGATGCCAACGGTGTCGATGTCGAGCCGGAACGGATCATCGTCATGCTCGACGGCGAGACGCTCGATGCTTCGAGCTACTCCGTTTCGCCGAATCCGCAGCACCCGAACCTCGTTTCGATCAGTGTGCCCACCGAGATGGGGCGCGGTGGTCACGAGGCCGAGCTCCAGGTTCAAGACGTCAACGGGAACCTCCGCGGTAGCTCGACATCGTTCCTGATCGGGGAGTCGACACGGATCAGGGATCTCGCCAACTATCCGAATCCGGCGTCCGCCGCGGGAACAACCATCGCTTTCACGCTCGAAACCGATTGGGACTCGGTCAAAGAGGTCACCATTCGTATCTACACGCCCTCGGGGCGCATGATCCGCTCCTTCAGCTCCAAACGAGATCTAATCCGCACGGTCGACTACTCCGAAGTGCCCTGGGACTTGCGCGACGCCTGGGGATACCCCGTCGCGAATGGCGTCTACTTCTATCGCGTTCAAGCGATCGGCTCGAAGAAGGGTCAGAAGATCTCGTCTACCAAGAAGTTGGCGGTTCTGCGATGAAACATCGTTGCTTGTATTTGGCCGGAATCTGCGGAGTGTTGGGACAGGCCACAGCGACTGCTCGGGAGTTGCGCTACGCCGCCGACTTTATGGATCTCGGTGTAGGAGTTCGAGAGCTCGCGATGGGCAGCACCGCGGCCCTGGCGAGGGGAGGAAGCGCCGACTGGTGGAACGCCTCGCGGCTCTCGTCGGTGCGAGGCGACGAGATCGGACTGCATCACACCTTCTACGGCGGGGGACTCGCCAGCCTGGACTACGCTGGCTACGCACGTCCGCTCGGTGGAGCGATGATCGTGTCGGTCTCGGTGCTGCGCTTCGCGGTCGATGCAATCCCTCGTTACGATCAGTCGCTCGATCCGAAGGGTCGCGCCGAACGAGAAAGCAACGTATCCGCACGTCCCTCCGGGGATCCCTCCGGCTACTTCGACGCCCAAGACCTCGGGTTCCGCCTCTCTCTTGCGCGCAGGAGCGAGCGGATCGTCGATTTCGGCTGGCTGTACAGTCCCTTCCCCCTCGCCACGGGATTCGGAGGGTCGATCAAGTACATCAGCCAATCCCTGGACGACAACATCGCCGTCGGACTCGGCGGTGATCTGGGGGCGCATGTGCGTATCGGGGCGGCCGAGATGATCGGATTCGATGCACTCGGCGATGCCGCCCTCGGCGTAGCGTTGATCGACATCGCCGGCACCCAGATCACCTGGGACACGGCGAGTCGAAGCAAAGCGTCGTTGCCGATGCGGGTGCGGCTCGATCTAGGTTATTCGCAGCCCTTTCCGGCCTTCTCGAGCGAACTGAATCTCACCTGGGGAGAGGTGTGGGATCTGCAAGATGGGGGAAGAAACGACAAGGGAATGGGTGCTGAGTGGAGCTTCAAGAACATGGTGGCACTCAGAGTGGGAGAGCACCGGGGCGATCTCACCGCCGGCGCCGGATTCCGCGCGTGGAAGGTCGAAGTAGACTACGCATTTCTTTCCGCGGAGGCCCTCGAGAACCACCGAATCGACCTCACCTTCTACCCATGGGATTGATCATGGATCGTCAAGCAAGATCAATATCAGTGTTCTTGTGCATGCTTGCGCTCTCGAGCTGCGTTGAGCCACCCAACGGCCCCGCGCTCGCGCCTCTGGTCGCTCCGAGTTTCGTTTCTCCATCTACGCCCACTGCATCCGAGGAGCGCGGAGTAGACGCCGAAGCCAGCGCCGAGCTCGGAATCCACGTCGAGTGGCATCGACCCTCGGAAGCGGTCACCGATGTGTCGCTTTATCGGGCGGAGGGCGGGAGTGCATTCGCCTTGCTCGCCGGCCTCGCACCGAGCGACACGGCGATGATCGACTTCGTCCCCAATCTCGGAACGTGGAGCTACGCACTCGAAGTACATGATTCCGAGAACCGCGTGAGTGCATCGACCGACACCGTGGCGGTCACGCTGATCCGCAAGGCCGATCCGATCTCACCCGCGCCCCAATCCTCCTCGGGCCCGTCCCCGGTCTTTCAATGGAGCTGGCCGGAGGCGGGAACACTGCCTCGCTTCGTCGTCAGGGTAGAAGCGCTCGACAACGGCTCGAACTGGATCTCGCCGCTGATGGAGTTCTTCGAGGGTGCCGAAACGATCGAGACCGAGTACGGCCCTGAGCTCGAGCCCCCGGATCTCCTGCCAGGGAGCTACCGATGGAGGGTCGATGCGGTCGACCCCTCGGATCCCTATCGGGGCTCGGAATCGCTGTGGATCGCCTTCGAGGTTTCCTCGTGAGCGGCGGCTCAAGCACCCGATCATCGGGTCGATCAGCACATAAGTACTCGATCGATGCGGGACGGAGTCCGTCCCACCCGTCGACCTCTCACGCCGTGAGCGAACTGGAGCACCGATGAAGAGCCGAACGCACAAACTCGATCTCTTGGCCCTTCTGCTGATCTGGCTCGTGGCGCCGATCGCCGCCGCGGAGGGAGCCTCCGCGATACAGGGCGCAAGCCCCGCCTACTACATCAGCCCTGGGCACGAGTCGCGACTGCAAATCACCGTTCATGTCTGGGGAGAGGTGCACAAGCCAGGGCTCTATGTCGTGCCCGACAATACCGATCTCGTCACCCTCTTGTCGTACGCCGGCGGCCCTACAAAAAACGCCCGAGTGTCGTCCGTGAAGCTGGTCCGCACGGCTGATCATGCGGATCAGGTGGACGAGATCGATGTGAAGGATTACATCGCCCACGGCAATCCGAATGCGACCCTCATGCTGAGACCCGGCGACACGGTCGTCGTCCCAGGAAGTGTCTGGTACGCCGTCGGACGCTTCTTCGGTTTCATGACCCAGGTAGCAATCGTTGCTTCCACGGCCAACCTCATCTTCTTCTCCGAGTAGGACCGCCCGATGGACGAACACCAAGCTCATGGCGTCACTCTGGCGGACTATGTTCGCATCATTTGGTCCCGCAAATGGATGGTCGGCCTCGTTGCGACCGCCGTGCTGGCGTTCACCATCTTCTTCACCTTGCGGATGCAGCCGGTCTACGAGTCACAGACCACGCTTCTGATCGAACCGCAAGATGCCGGGGCCCTGTCGATCTTCGATCCGACCGGGTTCATGAAGCAGAAGATCCTCATCAACAACGAATGCGAGCTCTTGCGCAGCCGCTCTCTGGCTCAACAGGTGCTCGATCGGGCAATGCGGGAGGGTTGGACGCCACCGCCGGAATCCGATCCGATGGCCGATTGGGTCGAGGCATTGCGAAGCAGGCTTTCGGTCAGTCCCCTCAAAGACGCCGATGTCATCACGATTAAGATGACCGCCGGGGATCCCGACGAAGCAGCATATTTCGCGAACCTCTTCGCCGAGGAGTACCGAAACCAAAATATCAGTCAGAATCGCGGAGAGCTCTCCGGTGTGCGGCAATTCCTGGAGGAACAGCTGCATCAGGTAGAGACACGGCTTGCCATCTCGGAGGAGGAGCTGCGCAGCTTCAAGACCAAATCGGGGCTGGTATCGCTCTCCGACGAGGTGGAATGGCTGGTTCGGCAGCTCGCGGAGTTCGAGAGTGCGGAGAACGCGGCGATCACCGATCAGAAATCGCTGGAACGACGTCTGGAGCACCTCGAAGGTGAGCTAGAGAGAGCGCGCGCCGGCCTGGTCGAGGATCTGGATGACGCCGCCGCGAGTCCTCTCGTCATTCAGTTGCGCGAGCAGCTCGTCGCCCTGCAGATCGAGCACACCTCTCTCCTGGTGCGGGGCGCATCGGAAGATTCCCCCCAGATCATCGATCTGGAATCGAAGGTGAAGCAGGCCAAGACGAGACTGGCGGCTGAAACCCAGAAGATAGTCGATCGCGATCTGCTGCCCGGAGACCCCCTTCTCTACAGCCAAGGCTTGGTGGAAAAGGTGCTCGAACTACGCACCGAGCTCGAAACCGCCCGTTCCCGCGCCGCGGAGCTCAACCGATTCGTGGCCGACTACGCGACGAAACTCCACTCCCTCCCCGACAAGGAGCTCGCACTCGCCCGCAAGACTCGCGAATACACCGTCAACGAAAACACCTACCTGATGATGAAGGAGAAGTACGAAGAGGTGCGGATCTCCGAGGCGGGAGAGATCGGGAACGTGCGGATCATCGATGCCGCCCTCCCCTTCCTGGACCCGGTGCGACCGAATCGCCGGATGAACGCCCTGCTCGGTTTGGTCGTCGGGCTCGGCCTGGCCCTGTCGCTGGCCTTCTTTTTCGAGTACTTGGACACCTCTTTGCGCACGATCGATGAGGTCGAGCAGAAGCTCGATACGGTGGTCCTCGGGGCGGTGGCCGCGCTCGAGGAGGCGGCGGAGGCGGAGGATGAGAGCGCACGCCTGGTCACCCTCCACGAGCCCCAATCACCGATGGCGGAGGCGTATCGGACGATTCGCACCAACGTCGGATTCGCCGCGGTCGGTGCACCATTGCGCTCCATCGCGATCACCTCATCGGGGCCGCAAGAAGGCAAATCGACCACCGCCTCGAATCTGGCCATCACGATCGCCCAGAGCGGCAAGCGCACCTTGCTGCTCGACGCCGACCTGCGCCGGCCGGTGCTCCACAAGCTCTTCTCTCTCAAGCGCCAGAAAGGCGTGACCGACCACCTCGCCGGCAATGCGACGCTGGAAGAAGTGATACAGAAGACCGAGATCGAAGGCCTCCACGTCATCACCAGCGGGTCGCTTCCACCGAACCCTTCGGAGCTGCTGGGATCGGACGCCATGGCCCGCTTCATCGAAGAGGTGGGCCGCGAATTCGATCAGATCATCGTCGACACACCTCCTGTCATGGCGGTGACCGACGCGCTGTTGCTCTCCGCCCTTCTCGACGGCGTCATCATCATCGTCGAGGCAGGAGAGACCCTGGAGCAAGTGGCCAAACGGACCAAGACCCTGGTCGAAACGGCGGCACGCAGATGCCTGGGCGTCGTCCTCAACAACGTCGACGTCGGTGGCGGCTACGGCCGATACGGCGGCTACCACTACCACTATCACTACCACGAAGACGCGGACAATAAGACCAACTCCCGCGCCACCTCTATCTGGAGGGCCGCGCGGGGCGTGGCGATCGTCGCCACCTTCTTCGCGATCGCCGCGGCGATGTGGCATCAACGCAGACCGACCCTGGCCGAAGCGGACACTGTGGAAAGCCGCATGGTGCCGAACACGGAGGACGGGCGGATCGCTGGACTTGAGGAAGGCGTGGTCGGTCGCTAGGATCCCGTTTTCCGCGCCGGGCACGGGAAGGCGCGGTCTCGCTGATCTCTCCTGAGGACACCGCTCATGTCACGCTATCTGATCACCGGTGGGGCCGGTTTCATCGGATCTAACATCGCCCGCCGGCTGCTTGCCGATCAGCAAGAGGTTCGTGTCTTCGATAACCTGTCGACGGGGCGCCTGTCGAACCTCGACGACATCCGCAATGACCTCGATTTCGCCCAGGGAGATCTACGCGATTCCGATGCACTCCGTCGAGCGGTCGAGGGGATCGACTACGTTTTCCATCAGGCCGCCGTCCCTTCGGTTCAACGCTCGGTCGAAAATCCCATGGGCTCGCATCTCGTCAACTCCACCGGCACGCTCGATCTGCTCATCGCCGCTCGTGACGCCGGCGTGCGAAGAGTGGTCTATGCCGGCTCGTCCTCGGTATACGGCGACAGCGAGACCTTGCCGAAGGTCGAAACGATGGTCCCGAATCCGATCTCGGGATACGCCATCAACAAGATCAGCTCCGAATACTACTGCCGCATATTCCCCGCCCTGTACGGGCTCGAAGCGGTCACGCTCCGCTATTTCAATGTCTTCGGGCCCTATCAAGATCCGACATCGGAGTACTCCGCGGTGATCCCGCTCTTCGTGACCGCCTACCTCCAGGGGCGCGTGCCGACCATCTACGGTGACGGACTCCAGGCGAGGGATTTCACTTACATCGACAATGTCGTGGACGCGAATCTACTGGCCAGCACCGCCGAGGATGCATCAGGACACGCCTTCAACATCGCTTGCGGCGAGATGATCTCGCTGGTCGATCTCGCACGCACGATCAAGGAGATTATCGGGGCCAAGGGCGAGCCTGTTCATTCCGCCCCGCGAAAGGGAGATGTTCGCTTTTCACTCGCCGACATCACCCGCGCCCGTGAGGTTTTGGGCTACGAGCCGAAAGTGTCCCTTCGCGAAGGCCTGGAGCTCACGGCCGAGTTCTTCGGCGCGCTGACTCCCTAAAACAGCTGGCGTCCGCCCACCCAGCGGCGGCGCCATTCGAACGGTTGAAATGAGCAAGAGCGTATTGATCACGGGCGTGACCGGCTTCGCCGGCAGCCATCTGGTGGACTACATCCTCGCCGAGCACCCCGGTGTCGAGATCACGGGGATCCAGCGCTGGCGTTCCCGCACCGAGAACATCGGCCACTTCGCCGATCGGATCGATCTGGTCGAATGCGACCTGCGCGATGCATCGAGCACACGCGATCTGATCGACGCGGCTCGACCCGACTGGATCTTCCATTTGGCCGCGCAGAGCTTCGTGCCCACCAGCTTCACCGCGCCGACCGAATCGATAGAAACCAATCTGACCGGGCAGCTCAACCTTTTCGAAGCGGTGCGACGTGTCGGCATCGAGCCGAGGATCTAGATCGCCTGTTCGTCCGAGGAATACGGCCTCGTCCATCCCGACGAGACTCCGATCAAGGAGTCGAACCCGCTTCGCCCACTTTCGCCCTACGCCGTCAGCAAGGTCGGCCAGGATCTACTGGGCTTCCAATACTATCAGAGTTACGGCCTCGATGTCGTGCGCACGCGCGGCTTCAACCACACCGGGCCCCGGCGGGGGCCGGTGTTCGTATGCTCCGACTTCGCGAGGCAGGTCGCCGAGATCGAAAAGGGGAAACGCGAACCGGTGATGAACGTCGGCAATCTCGACGCCGTCCGCGACTTCACCGACGTGCGAGACATGGTTCGGGCCTACTGGTGCGCCCTCGAACACTGCGCGCCCGGTTCGGTCTACAACCTTTGCTCCGGCAAGGGCTATTCGATTCGTGAGGTTCTCGACAAGCTCAGAGCCATGAGCACGGTCGAGATCGAGGTGAGGACCGACCCGCGGCGTTTGCGGCCGTCCGATGTGCCGCTCCTGCTCGGCGACCCCACCCCCTTCCAGGAGCGCACGGGTTGGCGTCACCAAATCGATTTCGACACCACACTTCACGACATTCTCGAGTACTGGCGAGCGGCGGGCATTCCATGAGCGCCATGCGTGCGCTGGTCATCGGGGCGGAAGGGTTCGTCGGGGGGCATCTTCGCCGGCATCTGAGCGAGTGCGGCGACGATATCGTGGGAACCTGCCTGATCAGCTCGGGCGAGGGCGACCCTCTGCTCCCTCTAGACGTCAAGGACCGCGACGCCGTGCGAGAGCTGGTGCACGACGTCGCGCCCGATGTCGTCTATCACCTGGCCGCTATCTCTTTCGTTCCGGAAACGATGAAGGATCCCTCGGCGGCCTTCGCGGTGAACACTCTCGGAACCGTTCACGTCTTCGAGGCGCTCACCCGCCTTCGGCGACCGAGCCGGATGGTCTTCGTATCGACCGGCGAGGTCTACGGATTGGTCCGCCCACACGAGGTGCCGGTTTCCGAGGAGCAACCGGTCGACCCGCGCACTCCCTACGCCGCATCGAAGGTGGCCACCGAGCTCGCACTGCGGGGTTGCGCCGGGGTGCCCGGCGCGCCCGAGTGGATCGTGCTCCGCTCGTTCAACCACACCGGGCCCGGGCAGGGCCCCTCGTTCGTCTGCTCCGATTTCGCGTCTCAGGTGGCGGCCATCGAGGCGGAGCGACAAGAGCCCGTGATCCGGGTCGGCAATCTGAGCGCGGAGCGCGATTTCACCGATGTGCGCGACGTCGTTCGGGCGTACCGAATGGTCGCCAAGCACGGATCCGCCGGATCGATCTACAACGTCGCCTCGGAGCGCCCGATCTCGATCCAGTCGGTTCTGGACTCCTTGCTCGCGCTCTCGAGCGCAGAGATCCGCGTAGAAACCGATCCCGATCGCATGCGCCCGATCGACATGCCGGTCATGGCCGGGGACGCCTCCGCGTTACGAAGAGCCACCGGCTGGCAGCCGGAGATCCCCTTCGACGACACGCTCAGAGATCTTCTCGAGTTCTGGCGGAGCGTCGAAGGCGGGGCCGGAGCCTGATGCACGTTCTGGTCACGGGCGGCGCGGGATTCATCGGCTCGCACGTCGTGGATCGACTCCTGGCGAGGGGGGAGCGGGTAACCGCCGTCGACAATTTCGATGGTTTCTACCCCACCGCGGTCAAGCGGTCGAACTTGGTCGACGCGTCGCGCCATTCTGGATTCGAGCTGATCGAGGGCGACATTCGCGACGAGCCGCTGTTGCGCCGCCTCTGCCGCGGAATCGATCTGATCGTGCACTTGGCCGCGCGGGCGGGTGTGCGCCCCTCAATCGAAAATCCGGCCCTCTACTTCGACGTCAACGTCCGCGGCTCGTTGGGGCTCTTCGAGACCGCGAAGGCGGAAGGTGTGCGGCGTGTCGTGGTCGCCAGCTCCTCATCGGTTTATGGCAACTACCCGGAGATCCCATTCCGCGAGGATCTTCACCTCCAACATCCGATCTCTCCCTATGCGGCGTCCAAGCTGGCTTGTGAGCAGTTGGCCTACACCTATCACCATCTCTACGGGATGGAGATCGTCAACCTGCGATTCTTCACGGCCTACGGCCCGCGCCAGCGGCCCGAGATGGCGATCCATAAGTTTGTTCGCGCCATCGAAGCTGGCAGCGAGATCGTTCTCTTCGGCCATGGCTCTCGGCGGGACTACACCTACGTCGAAGACATCGTGGACGGCGTCGAGGCGGCGATGGAGCGCCCGGAGGGGTACGAGATCCTGAACCTCGGCAACTCCGCGATGGTGGAGCTGGATGAGCTGATATCGAGGATCGAAAGGGCTCTCGGCAAGAAGGCGCGGATCAAGAGGGCCGATGCCCAGCCGGGCGACGTCGATCGAACCTGCGCTGATCTCGGCCGTAGCGCCGCCGTCCTCGGGTACAGCCCGAAGATCGGTATCGATGAGGGGCTCAAGCGTTTCGTGAGCTGGTACCGAGATCGCGGGTAGGGCGACTACCTGCGCTTGGACGACTCGAGGCCCGCGATCACCTCTTCGGCATCTTCGTCGTCGAGCTGGGCGAGCGGAATGCCGTAGTTCTGCTCGATCATGCGCTCGATCTCGCTGAGATTGATACGCTTCGATTTGGCCAAGACTTCGATCTGCTGGCGAAGCTCTGGTTTAATCGAGGTTTGCGCGGTCAAGAGCGCGCTGCGGGTCAGATCCTCGAGCTGCTCCTTGCGCTCGTGAATCGTGCTCGCGGCGGCCTGTTGGGCGGCCTGAGTTTCGCGCGTCTCCTTGAGCTTCGGAATGAGGACCTTTTCGACCAGCTTGATCCCTCCGATAACGACGATCCAAACGGTGATCAGGGTTGTGACCGCGGCCATGAACTCGAACATAATTGGGCCTTTTCGACGGGCGGGGCTTCGGGCGCCCGCCCCTTTCAGCCATCCTATCCATAAGGATCGACTCCGGTGGCGCATGGCATGAGCGGCCTGGGCAATAATCCGACGTTGGCGCTCCTTTTTTTCTCGGCACCGCTGAGAGAGGGGCCGCGAATTGCACTCCGGAGGCTCGTGCGGCTGCGTACCACCAAGCCGGAAAACGCTTGTGCGCGAAGCGTTTTGATCACCTTTCCCTATCGTTTGGGCGACTACCTGATGCTCACGCCGGCGATCGGCGCGCTCGCTCGAGACGAATCCGGGCTTCAGGTCGATCTTCTGGTCGATCCCGGGGTGGCGGAGTCGATTCGCGAGCTCGCTCGAGGATTCGATCCGATTCGAAGGGTGCTGGCGGAGGGGAGCGCTCCCTGGAGGGCGGCGATCGGCTCCGGCTGGGATCGCGTGGTCCATCTGGGGCGTGCCGAGGCGCGGGAGCACGGCCTTGCGCTGCTCGGACGAGCGCGACGGGTGGATGGGGGTGATAGAGCTCTGCTCACGACCGCGGAGAGCATCCCCCATCTCTTCTTCGAGGCAGTGGTCGGACGGCCGCCGGGATCTGCTGATTCGCTGCGGCCGATCATCGAGCTCACGCCCGACGCGACCGACGGGGAAGGGGAGGGTGCGCTCGTCGTCGCTATCGGCGGCGCTGACTGGAATCGGCGCTTTCCCTCCTGGATCGCCCTCGTGCGGCAGCTGGGGGAGCGCCTGCCGAATCGCGAGATCGTTATCGTCCACGGCGTCGAGGATCGACACGAAGCCGAAAGGGTGGCCGCCGCGGTGCCGGCCGTGCGCCTGCAAAGCGGCGCGCTGGGCATTCGCCGAATCTGCTCGATCCTCGCCGCGGCGGCCGCCGTCGTCACCACCGACACCTTCTACCTACACGCAGCCGGGGCATTCGCCCGACCGCGGGTCGCGATCTTCGGCCCCACCGATCCGGCCCTGCGCATCACCGACCTCGGCCGAGCCGATGTTCGTGCCGTGTTTCGGCGAGATCTCTGCGAGCGGGCTCCCTGCCACAACGACATGTTCGATCGCTGCCGAGGCGCTCCGGTCGACTGCATGGCGATCTCGCCCGACCTGTTGGCCGACGCGGTGGTGGCTGTGTGTGGGAGTGGGAGTTGACTGATATGCACAAATGATGCATATTCATACATATGAGAACGACTCTGAACATCGACGATCAGCTTCTCAGCGAGGCTGCGCGATTGACCGGCGTGAGTGAGAAGACCGCGCTCGTCCGCCGCGGACTCGAAGCGCTGATCGCCCTCGAAAGCGCTCGTCGATTGGCCTCGCTCGGAGGGAGCGAGAAGGGGCTCGAGCCGATTCGCAGGCACCGCACGGATGCGGCGTGATCCTCGTCGACACATCCGTCTGGATCGATCACCTACGACTGGGCGAGGAGGAGCTCGAGCGGCTCTTGGGCGAGGGAAGGGTGCTCTCTCATCCCTTCGTGATTGGGGAGCTCGCTTGTGGGAATCTCCGGAATCGGGCTGAGATCCTCGGGCTGCTATCTGCTCTGCCGACCGCATCGACGGCGAGCCACGCCGAGGTGCTCCGGTTGGTGGATGATCGGGTTCTCGCGGGGAAAGGGCTCGGATGGATCGACGTCCATCTGCTGGCGTCGGCACTCGTGACGAAGTGCCCTCTGTGGACAAAAGACAAGGCGCTGAGAGCCGCCGCGGGAGCCCTTGACGCGGGCACCTGACTGCTCCAGTTCCCCACCGACTCGCCGATCTACCCGATGTGTCGGCGAACAGTTGGCCGGCGCGACACCGGTGAGGAACAGCCATGCCCAACGCGATCGCGGCGCGACCGGAGGTTTCGGTCGTGGTGCCCTGCTACAACGAGGTCGAGACCCTCCGCACGCTCTACGTTCGGCTTCAGGTCACCCTCGATGGAACCGAACGCACCTGGGAGATCGTGCTCGTCGACGACGGGAGCGAAGACGGCTCCTACTCACGCATGCGCGAGATCGCAATGTCCGACCCGCGGGTGCGTCCGATCCCCTTGCGCGGCAATTTCGGCCAGACGCCCGCGCTGCAGGCCGGCTTCGATCATGCCAAGGGCGAGACCGTGATCGCGATGGATGGGGATCTGCAGCATGCCCCCGAAGACATCCCCCGCTTCTTGGCCAAGATCGACGAGGGTTTCGATGTGGTCAGTGGGTGGCGAGAACGGCGCCCCGAACCCTGGTTCAGCCGGCGTTTCCCCTCGAAATGCGCCAATCTGGCCATGCGCTACCTCTCCGGCGTGCCTCTGCGGGATTTCGGGACGACCTACAAGGCGTACCGGCGAGATGTTCTGAAAGAGCTACATCTTTATGGTGAGTTCCACCGCTTCATCCCAGTTTTGGCGCGAGAAAAAGGGGCGGCCATAGCGGAGATCCCGATCCGTTGCGGACCTCGCGTCGCCGGAAACTCGAACTACGGAATCGGGCGAACTATCACGGTCTTCTTCGATCTGATTCGACTCTTCTTCCTGACGCGCTATCTGAGCAGGCCGCTACAGTTTTTCGGCACGCTCGGATTCACGCTCGTCGGGGCCGGCATTGCGATCGAAACCTGGCTGGTCTGCCTGAAATATGTAGCCGGATTGGGGCTTCTCGAGCATCGTGCCCCGCTCTTTCTTCTGGGCGTCTTGCTTCTGGTTGTCGGAACACAGTTCTTGACGCTCGGCCTGCTCGGAGAGATGGTCGTGCGAATCTACCATTCGAGCCGTGCGGGGGCGGTCTATTCGCTGCGGCGCGTTCCGGCCGGCGCCACGAAGACGGTCGGCCCAGTCGAGTCGGCGACGCCTTCTCTTCAGATGAGCCCGCCGTGACGGGGGAGCCGATCGGCTGGTCTCGATACCGCTCGTGGAGTGGCTGGATCGTGGGGGTCATCTGCTCCATCGCGGCGGTGGGGTTGATTCGTCGCTTCGGTGGGGCGTTCTCGCTCTCGCATGTGCCGTGGACCTCGCCCCTGCTCGCGGCGGGGTTCGGGCTCTACCTCTTATCTCAAGCACTCGTCTGCTCCCGCTGGACGCGCCTTCTTCGCGCAAGCTCGGAGGACGGGGATGGCGAGTCGCGGGTACGATGGCGCGAGGTGTTGCGAATCGCGCTGATTCACAACGCCCTTCAGAATCTGCTGCCCGCCCGCACCGGTGAGGCGGCCTTTCCGTTGTTGGTCCGGCGGGCTCTCGGCATTACCGCGGCGCGGGCAACCGGAGTGCTGGCCGTGGGCAGAGCACTCGATCTTGTGCTCTTCCCGGTGGTAATCGGGATCGGGTTGGCGGTGGCGGGGCTGGCGACTCGCTCGTCGATCGGGGGGCTCGGCGGGGCCGTCGCTCTTGGGCTGGCGGCGGCCGGGGGGCTGAGGGTGTGCGCTTCGCGTTGGGGAGCGGGCCGGAATGCCGCATCTGAGGGGCTGCTTCGGCGCTTCGTATCGGGTGCGCTCGCGGGTGTGGGGCGGGTGTCGGGGAAGACGCTCTCGTCGGCCGCGATCGAGACCTGCGGTCTCGCGGCCCTTCGGCTGATTTCGCTGGCCGCGATCCTCTTGGCGATCACCCCCGAGCTCTCTCCGGCGCGGGCGCTCGGAGCCACCAGCGGGTTCTTCCTGATCGCCGCGCTGCCGATCGGCGGCCCAGCCGGCGTCGGGACTTTCGAGCTAGCCTGGGTCATCCCGCTGCGTGCGGCGGGAATCGATGTGGCACAGGCAACCGGGATCGCGCTCACGCTCCACGCGCTCTATCTGGGCGTTGCGCTGATTCTCGGTGCGCTTGGGACCGGCCCGGGCTGGAGGGGCGGCCGGACGTGGCCCTCTCCGTGCCGAGGGGCCCAAAGTTGGGCGCTACCCACGTTGCTGATCGGAGCCCTCGCGCTGCGCATCGCCGGCATCGACTACGGCCTTCCTCACCTCTTCCATGCCGACGAAGCTCATGAGGTCTTCCGAGCTCTGCGCCTGGGGACGGGCGAGCTCGACCTCGATCTGAACCGGGCCTTGAAGGGTGGACTCTTCTACCTGCTCTTCGTGGAGTACGCCGCGCTCCTTGCGGTTGGTCTGGTCACGGGGCGTTTCGATGGCCCTTCCGACCTGGGACGGATGGTGGCGGCCGATCCGAGCGTTCTCTGGCTCCTTGGGCGGGCGACGGTGGCGTGCTTCGGCGCCGCGACGGTGGTGTTGGTGTGGCGCTGGAGCGGGAGGCGTGCGGTCGGTGCCCTCGCGGCCGCTCTGCTAGCGGTCTCTTTTCTGCACGTCAAGGAGAGCCAGCTCGTCGGGCTCGAGATCCCTCTCGGGTTCCTCGCAATGGCGACGCTCGCCATTCTCCGCGCTTCGGGGGACGGGAGACGGGATGAAGATGGGGACGGAGGCCGCAAGCGAAGCTGGGTCGCTGGTGGACTGCTCGGAGCGGCCGCCATGATCAAGATCACCGGGGGCGCGTTGCTCCTGCCCTATCTGTTGGCGCACTCGCGCCGTGCGCGCTGGAGGCGGGGAGCCGAGGGGCTCGCCATCGCCGCAACCGTGTATGGGATCGGCAATCCGGGCATCTGGATCCACGCCCGCGGAATCCTGGCCTTCGCCTTCGGGAGCTTCACGGGGGAAGAAGCTCCGGCCCTCTTCCAAGTGGCGATGCTCGGGGGGCGGAGCGGCCCGCTCTTCTATTTCGAGGCGCTCCGGCTCTCCTTCGGATCGATCGGCGCGGTGGCGGCGGTCGCGGGCGTGGCCTGGGCGCTGCTGCGAGGGCGGGGCTCCGACCGGCTCATTCTGGCCTTTCTGCTCCCCTATCTGCTCGTGATCGCCGGATCGCGGACGGTCGCTGTGCATCGCTATATCGTGCCGCTCTTGGCGCCATTGGCGCTGCTCGCGGCACGCGCGATGGTGGGCCTGATCGCACCGCTGCCTCGCCGCGCGGTCGCCCTCGTTGCGCTGGCGTGTGTCGCGCTCGCCGAGCCCATGTATCGCACCCTTCGCTGGACCGCGGAGGTGCGCGGCGGCGATACACGTAGCGAGGCGTTGCGCTGGGTGCTGAAAAACGTCCCGTCCGGAGCGAGTCTCTTGCTCGAAGGGAACCAGACCTTTCCCGCGGCGCAAACCGTTCCGATCCCGGTGGCGGAGGGGCATCTGGCTCGACAGGCGGCTGCATACGAAGCGAGCGACCCAGGGAAAGCGAAATTCCTGACCGATTTCGCGATCCCCGCGGCCCGCGTTCGGCCGGGACCAGCCTACCAACCGGTGTATCTGGATCCCTTCGACGGCGAAATGACCCTCGCGAAGCACCGGCACGGCGGCATTCGGTGGGTGCTGCTCTCGAGCCGGATCGCCGACAGCTACCGCGGCGCAGATGCCTGGCGGCAGGCGCCGGCGGTGGCGCGCCTCTATGCGGACATCTGGTCGAAAGGCGAACGCGTGGCCCAATTCGAAGCGCTCCCCTGGCGCCGCGCCGGGCCGCTGATCACGATTCTCAGACTGGAATCGCCCGGCGCCGTGGCGTTCCGGTCCAACACGCCGGGAGCGGGCTCGTGAATCTCGGATCCTGGAGATGGGATGCCCTTGCGCGCCGCGCCGAGGAGATCGCCGGGGATCTTGCACCCTGGCCCCGCTACTACCGCTTTCGTGCGCGCGAGCTGGCCCTCGCATTCGAGGCCGGCGGCGGGAGCGGAGAGCGGGTGGGTTGCGCCGTCGAAGTCGGCTGTGGGATCGGATTCGGCGCGGGATTGCTGGCCTGTATCGCTGAACGAGTCGTGGCTCTCGATCTGCCGGAGGCCGATGCAGCGACACATGCTCTGGGGCTGGTACGCGCCCAGCGGCTCCGTGATCGCCTCTCCCTCCGACACGACCTGATCGCGGCCGACGCGGCCCGACTGCCATTGGCCGACGGCGCCGCCGACCTAGTCTTGAGCGCCTATGTCCTGGAGCACGTCGCCGAGCGAGAACTGGCGTGCCGAGAGATCGCCCGAGTGCTTTCCGACGACGGCGAAGCGTTGCTCTTTCTGCCAGGAGCGGCGGAGAGGATCTGGGCGCCGATTTGGTACTACCTGCACACCGCGCGAGAGATCTTTCGATCCTTCCGTGCCTATTGTCGCAACGTCGGAGAAACGACCCTTCCTGACGGTCCGGCCGCACCGTCGCGAAGCACGTTGCCCGCGCTCGACGCAAGTGAATCTCGATTCGGTCGCATTTCGCATCTGCTGGGCCGCTTCCGCCACCACTATCCCCGCTTTCCGGCGGTGCCGCCCCACGGCGTCTATCGGGGCTGGTGGCACGAGCTCACTTCCTGTCGCGCCGCGGCTTGGCGCAGCACACTGCAAGGGGCGGGCCTCGATATCATCGAGCACCGCGCGACGATGCTCGTGCCGGTGGCATTGCTGGAGGAGGCCGATCCGGCGCTGCGCGAGGCCGCGGCTTCCGCGCTTTCGGGACCGATCCGACGCTGGGGACGCACGAGAGCGATGCGCGCCCTCGCTCACGGCAGCCTGTGGCGGGTTCGTCGATCGGAGCGACGCCGGCAACAGCTCGGCACTAGCCCGCATTTCTCACCAACCTTCTGGTGTGGCGGCGCATCTCCGCACCCTGCCGGCACTTCCCCACGTTTCGCTTTGTGCGACGTGCAACCAGCGCGCCTCCGCGCGAAACGGTGCGAAGCACCGCCAGGGCACGAACCTGCTCCGCCTCGTGACGAAAGTTGGTGAGAAATGCGGGCTAGTAGCCTGTTGCGCATAGACTTTCGAGCCCGGTATTCGAGTTCGTTTCGAGATCAAGGAGCCGAGTTCGCGGGAAGGCTGGTTGCCTTTCAAGGACTTGGCAAACCGAAGCCATGGATGGCGGAGGTGACCGCCGCAGGCGACCCGCAGG
>NYZA01000028.1 GCA_002686955.1 Gemmatimonadota bacterium | reverse complement strand
TGTAGTAGCGATTGTCGGTGAGGTTCTGGGTTCCTAGGAATAGGGCAAGCGAATTGTCTTTGGTTCGATAGACATCATCGCACCGAAGGAATAGATGCGCGACGGTATATGCGTCGTTCGTAGCCGCGGCATCCCCGACACTTTGACGTGTCTTCGACCGTGAGATGATGCGCGGCGTCAGACTTACACGCTCGCGACGGATCTCGACATTCGCTTTGAATGTGTATTTGGCACTGAATGTGAGTTCCTCGCCGCCGACATTTCCATACGCCCGTACAATCGCGATCCGCCCTTGTTCACCGGCCGCTCTACGACAGCGACGGGAGCGCCCTTGAACTCCTGGTCGAACTGTAGCTCATTTACGATAGTCCCCCTCCTCCGCCGCGAGCCGATCCGCGTCCGACATCGGTGCCACGCCATCGCCTTCCATCGCGGCGAGTGGATCTCCGTCTTCACGGTCGTTCGCACCCTCCGAATCCGACCATTCTCCGACGGTCGTGCTCGTCGGCCATGAATCGGTCCAGATCGGCGCGCGATCGCCAGCCAATGAGCACCTCCACGATCGACTCGTCATCGGCGACCCGCCCGACGGATTCGCCCAGGTAGCCGGGGGATGTCCGACTCTGCCGATTCCAGATCGCCTGGGCCGACAGATACGATCGCAGATGCCCAGGTTTCGGCTGTACTCGGATCTCTTTGACGACCAAGTCGATCGACTCCCGCTACGAAACCTCTACCGTGAATCTCACGGCATCGATCGGCTCGCCCTCGCGCAGGATCACGATCATTGCCTGGTAGATGCCGGCGGGTGCCCCGAGAGGGACCGTGAGCTCGATCTGTGCCTGCATCTCTCCGCCCGGCCCAAGGTAGATCGGCGAGCCCTCGTAGAGCGAGATGCTCGCCGCACCGGGATCGGTCAGCTCAGCGATCGCTTCATCGAAATATGACCTCCCTTCGCAGCCGTTCGTCGCGGATGCCGTAATCGCGATTGTTTCACCGGGGGAAACCGAAGTGGGCAGGTTGCTCAACTCGAGCTGGATGTCGCAGTCGGCCAACCAGAGGCAGTTGTACTCCCCGCCGTAGGCACCTATGTCGGCGAGCGAGCTACCGAGACCGGGAGGCAGGCATGCGTCCGATTCGCCCGGTCTCGCCGCGTCGATGCATGGGGAATCGGCCGAAAGTCGATAGTTATCGCCGGCGGGGTCCTCGAAAAGCGGGTCGGCATCTATGTTCCCTTGGCCCGAGTAGCCACCCTCTACATCCGAGTAGCTGACCGCGGGCGCGCCGAAAATCGCGAAGACCGGCTCCGAGCTACCGGTCAAGATGCTGCCCGACACGAGGGGATCGGACAGCGTGCTCCAGAGCACCGTCCCGTCCTCCGCCTGGTGGTCGACGAAGGTACAGTTTACGATCTCGATGTCCGACTCGTAGGCATAGACAGCACCCCCTCGATGGGCGGCCGAGTTTTCAACGAACAGACAGTCGAGGAGTTTCGGGACGGACGATCCGCTCGAGCAGATCGCGCCTCCAGTGCCGCCGGCACTGTTCCCCTCGAAATAACAACCGACAAATCTCGGGCGGGCGGCGTGGGCGCAGTAGACCGCGCCCGCGGTGTACGCGGTGTTGTCGAGGAAGCGGCAGCGTAGGAATACCGGCTCGCTGCCTCCCCACACGCTCAGGGCACCACCGCCTCCGGCTCCGATTCCCTGGGGTTCGTTCGACTCGAATACGCAATCGACAATGTTGGGTGATGCGAAGTTCAGATCCATCGCACACCCACCGCCGGCGTAGGCACCGTTCCGAATCGTGAAGCCCTCGACAATAGTCTCGCTGGTCACATCTTCGTCGAATACGAAGATCTTCTCGTCGTCTCGATCCTGGCCATCGATCACCGTGTATTCGGCCCCCCATTCCGAACGCAACACGACCTGCTTCGCCCCGAAGCGCAGCTCACGGTTCCCCGGCCCCTCGTAGGTCCCGTGGGCCACCAGCACCGTATCACCATCGGTTGCGGCGCCGAGACCCGCCCCGATCGTCGGCTGGTCGTCCGGCACGCGGATAGTGGCAGCCTCCAGAGAAGGTGCAAGAAACGCAATCGTCGCGAGGGCATGAATCTCGTATCGCATCAGGCTATTCCAAACGCAGCGGGTAAGGGTTCGCGCAGGGCGAAACCAATGGGTCGACGAACAGCCTAACCTCCGATTCGCCGGCAACCGAAGCAAGAGGTTACGATGGTCCGCGACCCCGCCGCTCCCATCCGCCGATCCGAAGGCCGCCTCATGACCACCTCCCTCGCCACCACCATCGCCCTCATCGCTCCCCTGTGTGGAGCCACCGCCCAGCCGCCGGCTTCCGCGATCGGCGCGACACCACTATCTCCCACATACCAGGGAAAAAAGCACATCCCCTATGTGGGCCATCGATTGCTCTTCGTCTGGAGTGGCGACATCGCCGGCGACGATGTTGAAACGAACCGCCTGCTCCGTTTCGCCCGCACCAGACGGATCGATACGATCGCGATCGGTGCGTACGATGTCGGCTACGACAATCCCAACGGTATCGCGAACTACACCGACTTCGTGAACCGCGCGCACGACCTCGGAATCGATGTGCTCGCCTTGGGCGGTTGCGGTTGGTTCACTGTCCCCTGTGACGCCGGAATCCCAGGGCAGGACACCTGTTGGGACGAGGGCTGGGGCTACTACGAAACGATCGCCCTCTCGGGCGTCCCCTTCGACGGCATATTCGACGATTCTGAACCCTACTCCGCCAACAACGACGATTGGTGGGCGAGGGTCGAGGAGCGATCCCAGAACTTCATCGACTACCTTCGTGGCGTGGACGAGCGGATCGGCGCATTGCCCTTCTACCATGCGATCCCCTTCTGGTACGACGAAAACCCCGATCTGTTGCTAACGATCGATGGTGAGACCGAGCCCCACACCCTCAACTGGTACGTCGCCAGGCTCGTCGATACCCCGTCGATCATGGCCTACAGAGATCACGCCGAAGCCCCCGACGGAATTCTCGACCATACGGTCGGCGAGATCGAGATGCACCCGGCGGTGATCGGTGTCGAAACCGCCGATGTGAGCCCAGCCAAGATCACATTTTGGGACGAAGGCTACTACGCCATGGAACGAGAGCTGGAAGAGGTCTACGCCGCCTACGGCGCGCATCCGAACTTCCGGGGTTTCTTCATCCACGACTACGATGCCTATCAGGGCCTGATGCCCTGATCTCGATTCCCGCCTCACCCGGAATTGCCCGATCCCTCGAGGGTTCTCCCGGACAAGTGTGAGTCTCTGCCCGATCCTGGGCTAGAATACCAGCCTTTCTATAGTGCCCCTGAAGTGAGCAATCCCCGTGTCGCCCGAGCCACATCCTCCCGCGCCTGCTCTCAACGCCGACCGCCCCGATACAGGCGTGGAGCATCGGGCGTCTACCGGGCACGCGCTCTACTGCCATGCCGATTTCACGGACGCCGTGCTGGGTTCGTCGAATCGGGATCTGCGCCGGCGCGCGACTCTCGTGCTGCGGCACTTGGCGGCCCACGGGCGAACCGGCATCACCAAGGCGACGAAGGGCAAGGCGAATCGCGGCTGGCGCCGTACCCCTCTGGGCGGACGGGGTGGATCGCAATACTACGCATGGTGGGTGCCCCACCATGCGCCACCGGTGGAGCACTTCGCGGCGCCTGAAGGTTCGATCTTCGTGCGAGCCATGCGCCACCACGACGACCACTCATCGTTAGACCCGAGCCGCCTGGACGATTACTACACCCTGAACGTCGCCGATCTCGAAAACGAGATCGATCACCCTGCCCCCTGGACTCCGGAACAGGATTCGTTCGCGCTCTCCGACCGCCCGATCCGCGTATTGATCGGCCACCCAGGCGCCGGAAAGACGGAAGCCCTGTGGCGGGCGGTAGACCTACGAGGTGGCGACAATGTTCTCTACATCACCTGGTCCCGCCGCCTGACCGAGCTTGCCACCGAGCACTTCGCCACCTTCGCACCGGCCAATACCGAGGTCGAGACCTGGGCGATGGCCGACCTGCTCTCCACCATCGTCGAGCCACCCGTCGCGGGCAGCTTCGAGAGCCAACGGGAGCGATTTCTCGCCGACACTGCTCGCCGTCCCGCCGCCACCTTGGGCCCCTGGACGAAGGACCCGGAATCGCTCTTCGCCGAAATCCGCGCCCATCTCGTCGGAGCCGCTCTGCCCGATCAGCCGACCCAGCTCGAGAGCAGTGATCGCACTCGGCTCCGCGGACCGAGCTATCGCCAGCGACGATCGCGAAAGCTGGGCGGCCAAGCGACACGCGCCGTCCTCGACGTGGTGGATGCACTCGCTTCGAACCCGGTCGAGCTCTACTTCCCCGACCTGCTGCACGCCGCGCGCGCAGCGCGGGAGCTGTTGCGCACCAGACGCTGGCCCCCTTCCCTCATTCCTCCCGACCGAATCGTGCTCGACGAGGTGCAAGATCTGACGCCGGTGGAAGCGCTGGTCCCGGCTCTTCTCGCCAACATCGCCACCCGAGACGGCGTGCGCCCGCGCTTCCTCTGCGCGGGGGACGAAGGGCAGACCGTTCGCCCAACCGACTTCGAGTGGGGTTGGTTCAAGGACATGCTCGCCTCGCGCGTTGGGCGTCCGGAAAGCATCTCTCTCACGACGAACTTGCGCTCGCCGCGTCGCATAGGACTGCTGATCAATCGTGTCGCATCGCTCTACGGCCGCGTGCCGAAGAGCGTCCGCCCCCGCGGTGTCGCAGGCGCACGGATCAGCGACGTCATCAACGACACCATTATCCACTGCGAGGCGGACGCCGGCGCCGACTCGATCGCCGAAACACTTGAAGCCCTCGCTGCGCGGCCCGGCACCGCTCTGATTCGCCTCTCCAGAGCGGCCGCCGAGAACGCGCCCGTGCCCTCGCGCGAGGCCCTGCTCAGCCCGGCTCAAGCCAAAGGCCGCGAGTTCCAAATCGTCTGCATCCTCGATCCGGGCCGCTGGCTCGACGAGATCGCCGCCGGAAGCACGGGCAAAGATCGGAAGCTGGCCCTGCTCCGAAAGCGAACCGCGATCGACCGCTTTCGCGTCTCGGTCAGCCGCGCCACCGAGACACTCGTCTTCTTAGATCTCGACTCAGCCGCCGCCGCCACGACGCGCGACTTCTTGCGTGAGTTCGATCCCCTCCCGATGACGAGTGACGATCTTCTTTTTCTGTTGCGTGCTCCATCGAGCGAGCCGGAAGAGCTGGTCCGTGCGTGCATCGACGACGCCCGGGCATCGATCGACACCGACCCGAAGCGGGCATGGAGGCTCGTGCAGCAAGCGGTGCGCCGGCTGGGTGATCCGGGGCGGGCCGAGGGCGTGAGCGATGATGCGCTACGGCGCGAGGCCCATTGCGCCCGCGCAAGAATCGCTCTGGGAATCGTCGGCTCGGAGGCCGATGTGGGGCTCGCTGTTGGAGAGCTGATGATCGAGGCGAAGGAATCCGCCAAAGAGGCCGGCAGCGACAAATCTGCCGATGTCCTCCGCGCTCTCGTGAAGTGGCAACGGTCCTCCGATTCGAACAAGCCGAAATCGTTGCTCGATCTGGCGGGCTCGATCGAAGCGGCCGCTCCTTTGGAACCCTGGCTGGCTTCGACACTGCAGCGATTACGAGGGGATTGGGCGAGGGACCTGAGCCGCGGCATCGATTCTCCTGATACGGCGGAAGCCATCTGTCGCTCACTGCTCACCGCGGCCGGAACGCTTGGCCTGCACGAGATGTCCGCCCCCGGCCAAATCGCGACACTTCGCGAGAGAGCGATCGAAGTGTTGCTGAACGCGGGCCGCTTCGAGCCGGCCTCCAATCTGCTCTCGCTTCTCGAGCAACGCCCGCCGAAACTCGAAGCCCGCGTTCTGATCGGGCTGGGGCGATTCGGGGAAGCCGCATCGCTTCTCGAAGAGGTGGGGGAGCTCGCGATGGCCCTGGACGCCTACCGCCGAGTACCCGATCTCGATGCCGCCATCCGCATCGCCAAAAGGACCGGAACCGATATCGAGGCACTTGAGTGGCTCGAAGAGCTGCGCGATCTGATGGCCCGGCGCCCAACGAAACTGCGGCTACAGCTCAATGAGTCGGAGACGAGCTGGTTGAAGAAGACCCTGTCTTTGCTCGAATAGAAAGGCCGGCCCCCGGAAGGGAGCCGGCCGAGAAGAAGCAGAGGTGAAACCCTTACAGCACCTGGAAACACCAGGGACGCGTCGTTCCTTCTTCTCCCGGCGAACGACCCGGCGGGAAACCGCCCGGATCGGGATCGAAGAACTCCGCCGGTTCCGGACCGAAAATCACCGGTCCGGCGAAGATCGGAGGAACACCGACATTGACGCCGCATTCGTCGTCGATGTCTCCGTCGGGACCGAGCGGGATTCCGTTGCCGCTGTCGTTGCACTCCACGATCATCGCCCAGTCATAGTAGCCGGGCGGGATCGAGCCGGGCGGAGCCGTATAGGAGAATAGGATCTCCGGATTGGTCGGATCGCCCTCCCACCGCACGATTTCGTCCCGAAGATCCGGGAACTGCATCACGATATCGGTGGGCTTCGGCTTCCCATCGATACAACGCAGGACGAAAATGCTAGCCACGTAGCTTGAACAAGCGTCGGCCGGCATGATCTTGTGCTTCCAGACGAAGGTGATCGGCTCGTTGAATCCGAAGAACAGGTAGTCCTCGTACTCGGGATCGGGCAGCGCCTCGATCTTCGTCGTCCAGCAGTCCTGCAGAACCGTAACGGGGAACTGCGCATTCGCGATCCCGACCGCCAAGTGGCAACACGCGATTGCTACGGCAAGGGAGAGTTTATTGAGCATGATTGCCTCTCTCTCTGGGGTTATCGGCACGGAAGCGGCTCCTCCATGCGTTCAGATAATGGGACGCCGCTCGTGGCGCTTTTCTTGGCGGAAAATCACATCCTGAAAACGCCGTACCCCGGCTCGCCCATACGGGCATTGAGAGTCGCCGAAATCGCCAGCGATAGCACCCGCCTCGTATCGACCGGATCGATCACACCGTCGTCCCAGAGCCGCGCGGTCGAGTAGTAAGGGTTCCCCTCCTCTTCATACTTCTCGAGAATCGGACGCCGAAACTCCTGGAACTCCTCGTCGCTCATCTTGCCACCCTTGCGCACGATCTGGTCCCGCTTCACCGTCGCCAGCACATCGGCGGCCTGGTCCCCGCCCATCACGCTCACCCGGGCGTTCGGCCACATGAAGAGAAAGCGCGGCTGGTAGGCGCGGCCACACATGCCGTAGTTCCCCGCACCGTAGCTGCCGCCGATAATCAGCGTCAGTTTCGGAACGTTGGCGCAGGTAACGGCCGTCACCATTTTGGCGCCGTCCTTGGCGATCCCTCCGGCCTCGTACTGCCGCCCGACCATAAAGCCGGTGATGTTCTGCACGAAAAGCAGCGGCACCTTTCGCTGACAGCAGAGCTCGATGAAATGGGTGGCCTTGAGCGCCGATTCGGAGAACAGCACTCCGTTGTTGGCGATGATCCCCACGGGGTAGCCGTGCAGGCGCGCCCAGCCGGTCACGAGGGTGGTCGCGTAGCGTGGTCGGAATTCGCGGAAGAGGCTTCCGTCGACGAGCCGGGCCAGCACCTCGCGCACGTCGTACGGCATCTTTCGATCCGCCGGGATCACGCCGTAGAGCTCCTTCGCGTCGTAGAGCGGATCTTCCGGCGGGGCCACCACCATGCCGTCCAATGATTTCTGGACGTTTAGATCGGCAACGATGTCGCGCAAGATCTGGATCGCGTGCTCGTCGTCGTCGGCGAAATGGTCGGAAACACCGGAGATGCGCGTGTGAACATCGGCTCCACCGAGGTCCTCGGCGCTCACATCCTCGCCGGTCGCGGCCTTGACCAGCGGCGGCCCAGCCAAAAAGATGGCGCCGGTCCCCTTAACGATGACCGTCTCGTCGCTCATCGCCGGAATATAGGCGCCACCGGCCGTACAGAGCCCCATCACCGCGCTGAGCTGCGGAATCCCCAGCGATGACATATGCGCCTGGTTGTAGAAGATGCGGCCGAAATGCTCTCGATCGGGAAACACTTCGGCCTGCATCGGCAAGAAGGCGCCCCCCGAGTCGACCAGGTAGATACAGGGCAAGCGGTTCTCAAGCGCGATCTCCTGCGCGCGCAGGTGTTTCTTCACCGTGAGCGGGTAGTAGCTGCCTCCCTTCACCGTGGCGTCGTTCGCGACGATCACGCATTCGCGGCCCGAGACGCAGCCGACCCCTGTCACCATGCCGGCCGCCGCCGCCCGGCCGTCGTAGAGCCCCTCCGCGGCGAGAGCGGAGAGCTCCAAGAAGGGGGTCCGCGGATCGAGAAGAAGGTCGAGACGTTTTCTGACCGGCAGCTTGCCCTGCTTCTCGTGCCATGCCCGCGCATCGGCGCCGCCACCCTCACGCGCCCGATCGAGTCGCTCGGTCAGCTCGCCCGAGAGCCGCTCGTTGTAGTCCGCGTTCTGGCGGAACTCCGCCCCGGATGACTTGATCTTGCTTTCTATGACGTCCATGGACGAAATCTACCAGAAATGGGGGACCGAACGCCGCCACAGGTGCGCTCCACGCCGATCCGATGCTACCTTTCGCAACTTCCTCACAACCCGATCCCGCGTGACGCGAAAACCGTGAGTCCACCCTCATGCCGAAGAAGAACCAGATCCCCGGCCCGGTCGAGAAGCAAGAACGACGCAACTACGGTGCGGCTTTCTTCGTTCTCGCCGCCATGCTCGCGTTTCTGAGCTTCTGGTCGGTCGCCGACGAGATGTTCCACAGGCGGCCCTGGAAGCACTACCAGTCGGAGTTCTTCGAGCTCGAAATCGCCAAGGCCGAGGTCGCGCTCGACGGGGCCGAAAAGGAACTGCGCGCGGAGCAGACCGCCGCTCGCATCGAAGAGATCGAGCAGGCGATCGCCGGCACCATCGAAGAGCGCCGGAAGCCCGAGTATCGACGAACCAAAACGGAGGTCGAGGCCCTATCGCTCGAGGTCGAGAAGATGGAACGTCGGTACCAGTTCGCGAAATCGGTCTCCGACGAGAGGTTCTACTACTACAAGCACGCGCAGCACGAGGGCCACGACTTCAGCTCCGAAAAGTCGGCGCTCGACGAGATCGAGCAGGAGATGGCCCTGCTCCAGCAGGAGATCGCACGGCTCGATGCGGAACGGACCGAGGTGGGCGCGCCGGTGGCGACCAATCTGGCGATCGCCGACAGCCTCGAGGGGCTGCTCCACAAGATCCACATGCCCTTCGAAGATGCTCAGCGAGCGCTCGAAGGCGCAAAGACACCGCTGCGCCAAGCGGTCACGCAGGCCGTCCTGCCGGCCTTTGAAACTAACGAATTCGGGCAGAAAGTAGCGCGCGTCGAGCGCTGCGAAAACTGCCATCTCGGCGTGAATCGGACCGGCTTCGAGGACGCCCCCCAGCCCCACGCGACCCATCCCAAGCGCGAGATCCTGCTCGGCGCCCACCCCCCGGAGCAGTTTGGCTGCACGCCTTGCCATCAGGGAGACGGCGTCGCGCTCGACACGGTCCACGACGCCCACGGGCACGACCACCACTTCGGCAAGCCGATCCTAGAGTCGCCGATGATCGAATCGACCTGCGCCCGCTGCCACAACGATCAGTTCGAGTTCGAGGCAACCCCCACTCTCACCCGCGGCCGTAAGACGGTCGAAAAGCACGGCTGCACCGGCTGCCACAGGATCGCGGGGATGAGCGATCGCCGCGTCGGCCCGCCCCTCTACCATGTGGGTGACAAGGTGTTCCCGGAATGGCTGCCCCGCTGGCTCGACGCGCCAGAAAGCTACCTCACCAACGTCCGCATGCCGGACTTCCAGCTCGGTCTGAAGCGGTCGACCGCGATCTCGGCCTATCTTCTCTCCCTCTCGAGCGAATGGGATGAGATCGGCTCGATCTCCATGGAGGGGGCCGACGCCGAAGCCGGCCGATGGGTCTTCGAGGAGCGCGGCTGCCAGGCTTGCCACGCGATCGACGGCGAAGGGGGCGACCATGGCCCCGATCTGTCGAAGGCGGGAGAGAAGCTGGTGCCGGAATGGGTGGCCGCGTGGGTGAAGCAACCCCGCCACTACAGCCCGGACGCCCGCATGCCCTCGCTGCGCCTCACCGACGACGAAGCGCGCGACGTCGCGGCCTTTGTCACATCACGGGGGGCCCGGCGGGCCGATGCCGCTCTCGAGAGAAAGCTGAACGACCCCGAGATGATCGATATGGGCGAAGAGTTGGTCGGCGAATTCGGCTGCTTCGGATGCCACCTCATCGAGGGGATGGAGACGCGCTCCCGCATCGGGATCGAGCTGAGCTCCTTCGGCTCGAAGGACGAACACCTCCTCGACTTCGGGGACCGAACCGACGTTCCGCACCTCTGGGAGAACTGGGTCACCGAGAAACTCAAAGACCCGCGCACCTTCAGAACCGAGCGGATCGACTCGCGCATGCCGGTCTTCCCATTCAGCGACGACGAGGAGACGATCGAATCGGTCGTTGTCTTCCTCGCCTCGCGCACCGGCCTGCCCGCGCCCGAGGGGTATGGGCGTGAGCTCAGTTCGGTCGAAACCAAGATCGAAGAGGGACGCACGCTGCTCCGCCGTTACAACTGCCAGGGCTGCCACCTCGTCGAAGGCACGGGCGGGCTGATCAACGAATTCATCACCGAGCCGGGGATGGCCCCCCCAATTTTGACCTACGAGGGGGCCAAGGTGCAGCCGGACTGGCTCTTCAACTTCTTGAAGAGCCCCTACGCGATCCGGCCGTGGCTCGATGCTCGCATGCCCTCGTACGAGATGCCCGACGACGAGGCGCAGGCCCTCGTCGACTACTTCATCGCGATCGAGGGGCGCGACCAGTCCTACGTCTACACCAACCCAGGCGAGATCCCCGAAGAGCAGGTCGCCAGCGGCGAACAGTGGCTCACCGCCTTCAAGTGCCTGCAATGCCACGTCGCCCCGGAGCTGGCTCCGAACAAGAAACCCTCCGAGATGGCGCCGAATCTGGTGCTGGCGAAGGAGCGGCTGCAGCCGAGCTGGATCAGCGACTGGCTCTGGGATCCCCAAGGCATGATGCCGGGCACGAAGATGCCGAGCTACTTCTACTCCGACGGCGATACGCTGATGGAAGAGGCGTTCACGATGATCGATCCGATTCGCGACTTCCTTCAGTGGATCGAGGATGACGACGTGGAGCGGATCCGCGGCGGCTGATCGCCAGCAGCGCTTCTTCGACCTGAGCGCGAACCACCTCGTCGGGGTCGTCTCGAGCGGCGATCAGGGCCGCGAGCGCCCGCCCGTCGCCCTGGTTGCCGGCGATCACCGCGGCATTCCTGAGCAGCCCCCTGCGCCTCGACCGGGCGATCGGTGAAGCGCGTCGCAGCTCACCGATCTCGTCTTCGTTCATTCCCAGGAGGCGACAAGCGCTCATCCCCCGCCAGCCTGGGCGCCACGCAAAGCGCGGGTCGTCGATCGTCGCCGCACTCCGATTCCAGGGACACACCTCTTGGCAGTCATCGCAGCCGAAGAGCCGATTCTCCGTTCCCGCCGCCAGCTCCGGCGAGATCAGGCCTCGGTGCTCGATCGTGGTGTAGGAGATACAGCGCCGCGAATCGACGATCCCGGGCTCGGCGAAAGCACCGGTGGGACAAGCGTCCAGGCAGTCCGCGCAGCTTCCGCAACGATCGGGATGCGGCTCGTCCGGCTCGAGCTCGAGGGTCGTGAGCACCACGGCGAGGAAGACCCAGGAGCCGAAGCGGGGCGTGATCAGGCAGCCGTTTTTGCCAATCCACCCGATTCCGGCTCGCCACCCCCAGACCTTCTCCAGAACCGGACCGGTGTCGACGTAGCCCCGCGTTCGAGTCCCTGGCGCCTCGGCGACGATCGCCTCCTCGACCCGACGGACGCGGGGCAGGAGTAGCTCATGGTAATCATCGCCCCAGGCGTAGCGCGACACACGCGCCTCGGCGGGCGGCGGTGCGCCCGGCACGTGGTAGGAAGCCGCCAAAGCGACGACCGAACGGACGCCGGGCAGCACGAACTCCGGATGAGCGCGCTTCTCGAGCCCCCGCTCGAGATAGGCCATGCCGCCGTGCATCCCCTCGGCGATCCAACGGACGTAACGCTCTTCGGCACCGTCCGATGCGGAGGGTGAAGTGGACGCGACACCGACCAGATCGAAGCCCGCCTCCATCGAGGCGGCCTTGATCCTGGCCGTCGATCTCAATTGATCATGCAGGCGCCACCGCCGCGGCAAGCATCGGGCTCGCAACCCCCCGGGTCGGGACATCCATCGGGCCGTGCGCCCCCCACCGCCGAGAAGGAGGAGAGGAGCTTGCGCACCTCGGCAGACCCGCAGGAGGGGCATTCGACCCGCGTGTCGGCGCGGACCAACTCTTCGAAGGCGGTCTCACAGCCCCGACACACAAATTCGTAGATCGGCATGCTAGCCCCTGTGAACGTGATTTCTTGCGCGGACCCTAAGTCGCCGAGGCATCGTCGTCGCTCGCAAGGCGCGACGACGAAGCGCGGTGGGGCCCGCGTCGAGGAGGAGCAACGCCGCGAGCGGCGACGAGGACCGGTGAACTGCGTAAGAATTCACGGTCACAGTGGATCAGCCGATCTGCCCGCGGATCCGCACCTCGATCTCGGGCTCGTCGGTGTCGTTCGTGAAAATCGTCACGTGCTCGTCGAGAGTGCCGCGCGGAAGCTCCCCGTCGATCGTCAGCACCACTTCGAACGCGGCGCCTTCATCGACCGAGCTCACCTCGGTGGTAATCCCATCGAAGCTCGACTCAACCTTCTCGATCTCGAGGCCGCCGCCGCGGCGGTGCGTCACCCGGATCGTCTTCTTGATCGGCTCTTCGACCTTCTCGGGCAGATTGCCGAGGAAGACCCGGCTCGGCCGAACCTGAACCAGCCCGCGCACGTTTCCGCGCACCTGCATCGTCAGCTTCTCGACCTTGGAGCTGTTGGTAAACACGTCGACCGTACCGCTGACCCGCCCGACCGGCGCGGTCTCGGAAAGGGTGACGGTCAGCTCGAAGTCGCCCTCGACCGGATCGCCCGCTTCATTGGTCTTCCCCTCTTCGATCGGGGCGCTGTCGACCGCGATCATGGGATCGCTCGACTCGATCTTCTCGATCTTCAGATCGAGATCGTCTTCGTAGGAGACGAGGCTGACTGTTTTCGTAGCGGCCTCTCCCCGATCGGCCCGCAGGAAGACGTGCTGGCTCGGCAGCATGTCGACGAAAGGCGTGACGTTCGCCTTTGCCTGAAGATGGACCTTCGCGTTGGCCGGATCGTTCGACGTAACCGTGATCGTCTTGCTGATCGGTCCGCGGAAGCGCTTTGTGTCGATCGTGGCGTCGATGGTGCCCGACTCGCCCGCCTTGACCACCTTGGTGAACTCGGCGACGGTGCAACCGCAAGAGGGCTTCGCGCCTTCGATGAGCAGATCGGAAACGCCGGTGTTCTTGAAGGTGAAGACGTAATGGGCCTTGTCACCCTTCGGCACCTCACCCAGATCGAGCGTGGTCGCGTCGAACTCGATCACCGGAGCGTTCGGATCGGGCGTCGTGGTCTCGGTCGCGGCTTCGGAGCCGTCCTGGGCGAAGGCGTTCGGCGTGAAAGCTAGGCACCCGGCGGTGAGAAGGGCCGCCAGTCGGTGGGCTGGAATGCGCATGAGATTCTCCCGCGGTGGATGCCGCGTGGGGTGATGGGAGCGGTGTGCTCGGAGCGACGGGATCTCCCAACCTGTCTCGGAATGTATCGGTTTTCTAGGCGGAAAGGTCCGCATGATAACGGCGGTCGATCCCGCGTTCAAGGTCACTCGTGCCCGACGTCGCGGGTCATCAGTGCCGGAACCACCTGCTCGGCGCTCAGCGTACCGTCGAGCAATCCGTGGACCGAGGCGGTAATCGGTGCGTCGATCCCCCGCCGTTCCGCGAAGCGATGGACCACCCGCGTCGTGTGCACCCCCTCTGCTACGTGCCCGAGTCCACTCAGGATCCCGTCCAACGATCTTCCTCTGCCCAGCTCCATCCCAACCGTGAAATTGCGGCTGAGAGGGCTGGAGCAGGTGGCGATCATGTCGCCAATCCCCGACAGGCCGGAAAAGGTGCGCTCCTCGGCGCCCAGCTCCCTCCCCAGCCGGGCCATTTCGGTCATTCCACGGGTGAGCAGCGCGGCGCGCGCGTTGACTCCGAGACCCATTCCCTCGACGAAGCCCGAAGCGAGCGCGATGATGTTCTTGAGCGCCCCCGCGACCTCGACGCCGGCGACATCTCGATTTCCGTAGATGCGGAAACGGGTCGATGCGAGAGCCGCTCTGGCCGCTTCGATCACGTCGTCGAAGCGAGAAGCGACCACTGTCGCGG
>NYZA01000027.1 GCA_002686955.1 Gemmatimonadota bacterium | reverse complement strand
TCCCGAAATATCTCGTTACAACCTGGTACAGAAAAGCAACGGCCAAATCACGCTTCGCCGCTTCTAATTGCAGGCAGAAGTCTTTCACACCGCCCCCGCCGGAAAGGAGATCACCATGGACCCGCGCACCGATCGCTCCACGCGACCCTTCCCCCTCGGTTGCCTCACGCCGCTGCTCGTGGCATCCGCCGCCTTCGCCTACACCGGCGGATCGCCGGCGGGCTTCACCGGCGCGCCGGGTGAGGGGACCTGTGTCACCTGCCACAGCAGCTACCCGGTCGATTCGGGGGACGGGGGGGTCGACCTGATCGCGGCTCCGGACAGCTACAGCCCGGGACAGGCCTACACCTTCTGGGTTCGCGCCGAAGACCCCGGTCAGGAGGTGTGGGGGTTCCAGCTCACGGCGATCGACGGCGCGGGGGAGGGGGCCGGAACGCTCGATCCCGGAGCGCCCGACTCGACGCAGGTGATGGCGAGCGGGGGGCGCGAGTACGTTGGACAGAGAACTCTGGGGACCTGGGCGGGCGTCCCCGATGGTCCCGTGACCTGGCGAATCGAATGGACGGCGCCGGCCTCGCCCGGGACCGGACCGGTGAGCTTCTACTTCACTGGGCTTGGCGGTGACGGAAACCACATCGCCGTTGGGGACTATATCTACACTGGCTCCTGGACCGTCTCGGAAGGGGCGGGAGGAGGTCTCGATCTGACCCTCGACGGCGTTCCGGCGACGGTGAGCCGCGGCTCGACTCTGACGTTCACCGGCATCGTGACCAACACCGGCGATGCGCTTGCCTACTTCGACGAGGCCGATCTCGATGCCACCGGGCCGATTCCGCCGACGAACGTGCCGGTCTACGACGCTCCGCCGCGGGTTCCGGTCTTCGTGGGAAGCCCGCGATCCGGACCGATCACGGTTCCGGTGCCGGGTTATGCGCCGCTCGGGATCTACTACGCCGATGTGTCGATCTCCGACCTGGGCGTGCAGCTCGATGTCGAAACGATCACAGTCGAGGTCACGGACTGACCATTTGGCAGGAGCAAGACGATGGCCCGCTCGATTTCTACCCATATCTTCGCCAAAGCCTGGGCCCGCGCCGAAGAGCTCGTCAACGATGAGCTTCACCCGGAGCAGGCATCTCGTAGACGGTTCATCTCGAGAGCCGGCACGGCCTGTGGCGGTCTGCTGCTCGCCGGGGCGATGCCCCCGGTGGCGCGCGGCCGCATGGCCGAGATCGGGGCGAAGCGCCCCTCTCGCTCCCTCGACGACGAGGTGGCGATCGTGGGCGCCGGTTTCGCCGGTCTGATCGCCGCCTACCGCCTGCGAGAGGCGGATGTTGTCGCCAAGGTGTACGAGGGCGACACGCGGGTCGGTGGTCGAGCATGGACACTGCGCGGCCTTTTCAACGACGACCAGATCGCCGAGGCGCACGCGGAGTTCATCGACGGCTACCACTACACCCTGATCCGGATCGCGCGGGAGGCCGGGCTCGAGCTCGAGAACCTCAACAACATTCCGGGCGGCCTGCGGACGACCTTCGACATCGACGGGGAGCCCTACCCCTTCTGGCGGATCGTGGTCGACCTGATTCCGGTGGTGCGGATGGCGGTTCGGGACGGTGCGCGGGCCGGATGGGATACGACCTTCTACGAGAGCACTCCCCACGGACGCGCGCTCGACGAGATGAGCGTCACCGAGTGGATGGAGACGCGCGTTTCGGGCGGGATGTCGTCGCGGATCGGGCAGCTTCTCGACGTGCATATTCGGAACGAATACGGCATGGAGCCGGCGCAGCTCAGCTCGCTCAATATCGTCTACGGGCTTTCGGCGCTGGCGGGGGATGAGGGGGGCGGCCGCGGCGAGCGTGCCGGTCTGGGTCAAGATCTGGCCCGTGGGCGGCGCCGATCGCGTGCGCTCTCCGAAGACGAGGGGCCGCTCGCGGTCTGGCACATCCAAGGAGGGACCGATCTGCTTTCGACTCGCCTCGCCGGGGCGTTGCCGGGTCAGATCGAGCTGAATCATCGCCTTGTCTCGGCGGCGACGGAGGGGGCGCGAGTGCGGCTCACCTTCGACACCCCCGGGGGCACCGTGGAGACGCGCGTCGACCGCGTCGTGCTCGCCTTGCCCTTCAGCGTGCTGCGTGAGATCGATCTATCCGGTCTCGATCTGCGCCCGGAGAAGCGGAACGCGATCGACCAGCTCGGGATCGCAACCAACTCGAAGCTGATCATGCAGTTCAGCGATCGGCACTGGCGAACATTGGGCAAGGACGGCGACATCTGGAGCGACCGCGATTTCCAGGCGACCTGGGATGGCGCGTCGGTGCAGCCGGGCATGTCGGGGATCCTGGTCGACTATCTCGGAGGTGAATTCGGCGCGAACTTCGACGAGGGCACGCCCGAGGAGCGGGCCGCGGCCTTTTTGGCCGATATCGACCCGATCCTGCCGGGTCTGGGGGACAAGTGGAACGGCCGCGTCTTTCGCGTACACCCCACCAGCTCACCTCTGCTCCGGGGTTCATATCCCGCCTACGCCTTGGGTCAATACTCGACGATCCGCGGGCTGGAGCCGGAGGTCGAAGGGAGGGTGCATTTCGCCGGCGATCATACGAGTCTGCGCTTTCAGGGCTTCCTCGAGGGTGCGGCCGAGACCGGGGAGCGCGCGGCGAGCGAGATCCTGGCCGCGATGCGGCGGCGTTCGCGAAGGTAGTCTCACGGAACCCAGGAGAAGAACCGGAAAGCCCGGAGAGTCGAGTGCGCCCGAGAATCCTAGTCGTGGAGGACGACATCCGCCTTGGCAACTTGGTTGTCGAGCTGCTCGGTCTGCAGGGCATGGAGGCCAAGTTGGAGGCGCGCGGAGAGGTGGCGCTCGAGCAGATCCTCGCGGAGAAGCCGAACCTGGTCGTGTTGGACATCGGGCTCGACGGGCTCGACGGAGTTTCGGTCTGCCGGGCGTGCCGATCGAGAGGATTCGAGGGTCCGATCTTGATGGTCACGGCGCGTGGTGAGGAGCACGACGAGATTCTGGGACTCGAGGTGGGCGCCGACGATTACCTCACTAAGCCGGTGAGTCCGCCGAGGCTCCTGGCGCGGGTCCGGGCGCTGCTTCGCCGCACTTCCGGTGGGGCGGGGGCACCGGCCGAGCCCTTTCGGATGGGCGATCTGGTCATCGATCCCCGACGTCGCGCCGTCGAGCTCGAAGGCAGAACCGTCCCTCTCAGCACGGCGGAATTCGACCTTCTGCACCTGCTCGTTCGCCGCGCGGGTGAGGTCGTGACCCGCGACGAGATCTTGCGGGAGCTCCGCGGGCTCGAGCATGACGGCCTCGACCGCTCGATCGATCTTCGTATCTCGCGCCTGCGCCGCGGCCTGGCGGACGATCCGAAGAACCCGCGCTGGATCAAGACGATCCACGGCGCCGGCTACCTCTTCGCGGGGCTGCCGTGAGGGGACTCTTTCTCCGTCTCTGGTTGATGGTCTTTGTTGTCTGCTCCGCGATCGGGGGATTGGGATGGCTGTACGATCAGTATCTCTACCCGCCCCAATACGCTTCCTACCACGAGTCGCTGCTGCTCGGCCCTCTGTTGAACCAGGGCGATGAGCTGTTGGCCGATCCGAAACGCGCCGGCGAGGTTTCGGAGGAGTACGGCTACCCGGTTCGAGTGATGGAGTGGGATCTTCTGCCCAACGAAGTGCAGGAGGAGTTCGAGTGGGGCATGGAGCTGGTCTGGCATTATGCCGCCGAGGAGTACATCTTCGTGCTGATCGGCGAAGGCGATCATGCGTTGCGACTCGGCCCGTTGCCTCCCTATCCGAACACGGAGTATTATGTCACCATCGGATTGGTGTTGCTGGTACCGCTGCTGGGCGCTCTGGCGATTCGTCGCTTGCTGCGTCCCGTCGAGCGCGAGCTCCGCATGGTGGAATCGACCGCCGCACAGATCGCCGGCGGCGACCTCGCCGCTCGGGCACCGGTGATCGAGGGGCCGACGCACACCCTTGCGGGTGCGCTCAACCGCATGGCCGAGACGACGGCCTCGACGATCGAATCGCAGCGCGAGCTCTTGCGCGCGGTCTCTCATGAATTGCGCACTCCTCTCGCCCGCATCCAGACCGCGATGCACATTTTGACTCACGTCGAAGATCGCGCCGAACGCGATAGACGGCTGGAGGAGCTGGATCTAGATTTTGAGGAGCTTTCACGCCTGGTCGACGAGCTGTTGACCTATGCGCGGCTCGAGAGCGGTGACCCCTGCGAAGGCACGACCTGGCCGGCGAAGGAGCTGGAAGATCTCGTGGGCGGTATGGCCGACGAGGCGGCGGGGCGCGGGATCGCGCTGATTCTCGATGCGGGGCTCGAGGAGGGGACGGAGCTGGCGGCCGATCCGCGGCTGTTCCGGCGAGTGGTGGGGAATCTGTTGTCGAATGCGCTGCGGCACGCGCAAGGGGAGGTGAAGGTTGGCGCGGTCGCCGAAAAAGTGTCGCTGGTGGTCTCCGTGGAGGACGACGGGCCCGGGGTGCCGGTCGAGGAGAGGGAGCGGGTGTTCGAGCCCTTTGTACGCCTGAATCGAGCAGCGGGGGGGACGGGATACGGGATCGGGTTGGCGATAGTGCGCCGGGTGGCCGAGCGGCACGGGGGGGAGGCTTGGATCGAGGAGGGATTTGGGGGAGGGTGCCGGGTGATTGTGCGGTGGGGATGGGGAGGGGCGGCGAAATAGGCATCGACCGCCCCGCCAAACCATCACGGCACCACTTCGGTCGCTACGATGTTGCTGACTCTGCCGAACTGCGCGCTCTGCAGCCAGACCGGCAGGGTGTTGGCTGTTCCCGGCACAATTCCGATCCATGTGGCGGCGCCGTCCTGGTCGGCATCGAGGGGAGGTGCGGCCAGAACGGGGGATGCGAGCCCCAGGGTCACGTCGAGTTGAGGAACGTAGGTCGATCCCGGGCCGGCCAGACTGTAAACGAGATAGCTCGCCTGATTCGGCGTACCGCGCTCGACCGCGAAGCTCCCCTGCTGCCCACCCACGAGCGGATCGGGATCGATTTCCAGTTCGTACGGCCCCCCGGTCAACTGATCGATCACCTGCGTCACATGCTGGGGATCGTACTCCCGCGACCAGTAGCGCACTACGCCATCGGCATCGATTACGTAATCTTGGGGGTAGGGCGCCAGCGGATCGGGAACGCGGTAGGTGCTGTATTGGGCCCCGGAAGGGTCTTCCAGGCCGACGAAACGCATGCCGAAAGTGGTTTGAAATTCCAGGGAGTAGCTCATCTCTCTCGTGATCTCGAAGATCACGACGTCGGTGGTGTCGTAGCTGGAGAAGATCGCGCCGTCCGTCGCTGCAGCCTGCAGCGGACAGATCGGTCACCAGTTGGCTCCGAACTCCAGATAGACGACCCGACCTCGATAATCGGAGAGCGTATGTGTGTTCCCATCTGTGCCGCTGAGCGTGAACTCCGGTGCGATCGATCCGATCGCCGGGAACAAGGTGCTGTTCTTGAAAGTGGGCTGATCGACCGTGGATTCATCCGGGTCGTCGCTGAAGTAGCGGATCTCTCCATTCACCTGGGCCGATCCGGTGGCGCTCACGGTCACCTCCTGGGCCGACCCCGGCGCGACCGAAAAGCTGCTGGGTGTTGCCGAGAATCCCGACGGCGTCGACATGGCCAGCACGTTCAGTGTTCCTCCTCCGGTATTGAGCACCGTCACGATCGTGTCGCGCGAACCCCAGACCGGTCCGAAATCGAGTTGCGTCGGATGCACGTCGATATCGGGCAGCGCATCAATACCCGGCGAGTACACCAGCATCCCTTCCCAGTCAGCTACGACGAATACCGTGTCGCCCGAGCTCGTCACTCCGGCTCCGGCTCCCATCGCCCACACCGGCGTGCCTTCCCAGGCGTTCAGCCGGATATCGCTCGGATCGCTGACATCGTAGGTCTCCAGCCTGGTGTAGGCACCGACGGCGAGGGTGGTTCCGACGAGTCCCATCGAGAGGGCGTTGCCCTTCGTCGGCTCGACATCCAGAAGCGACGGAGATGCCGGGTTGGAAATATCGATCGAGGCGATTCCTTCAGCCGCCAGCGAGAGGTAGGCGGTGTTTCCGTCGACTTCGATGTCATTGGCGAGGCCCGGCAGATCGAGCGTGGCGATCTCGACCGGTGCCGCGGAAATATCGATCACGGAGAGGCCGAAGCGACCGTTCGCCACATAGAGATGGTTCCCCTGAGCGGCGACATTCCACGCCGCGGCGTCTTGGAGAGCGAAGATGGAATCGAAGCTGAGGCCGGGGCCGATCGCGAGAACGTAGAGCCCCTCTTGATGGGCGGCGGCATAGAGTCGATTGCCGACCCGCGCGCCGCCTTCGAACGCGACATCCGGATCGGTCGGGTCGTACGAATCGATCGAGCTGGGGATGCCGCCGGAGATATCGAGCATCTCGACGCCACGGAAATGCTGAAAGCTGAACAACGTGTCGCCAGAAACTTCGCTCCGCCAGGATGCGGGGCCGGCCGCGTCGATTCGAATCGGGGCACTGGGATCGGAGATATCGTAGGTCTCCAGGCCCATTGAAGCGCCGACGGACGCGTATGCATAGTCGCCGTTGACGGCGAACGACATCATATGCGCGAACTGAATTCCGTTCGATCCCACCAGCCGGATTCCGTCGACCCCGGTGTTGATCGCCGCCGCGGCAATCGGCGCGGGCAGCGGCGCTTCGCTCACTCTGGGGCCGAGCGCGCACTCGCATCCCACCCCAACGCCTCCGATCAGTCCGCAGCTCTCGGCATCAACGAGAGGGGAACAGAACTTCAGCGCCACCGAATCTTGACAGAAGCCGGGATCGACCGACAGATTGCCGTCAGTGCCGGTGGGATCGACGAGGAATCCACCGTACTGCGTTCCCTCGTTGCCGAAGACATCACAACACTCGAAGCTCGCCGCTACCAAGGGATGGGCGCTGTAGAAACCGCTCTCCCCCTGGTTGAATGCGACGATATTGCGAGCGAAGACGGGGGACGAAATCCCATCGAGGTAGAATCCACCACCCAACGAAAGCGCAGCGTTTCCGGCGATTGTGTTCTCTTCCACCAGCGGCGAGGAATCGGCAACGAAAAAAGCACCGCCGTTGCCGTCGGCCGAGTTTTCGGTCAAGATATTGAGTCGAAATCCACCCGCGCTCGAGCTCGTGTAAGAGGCCACGCCCCCGTCGTCGGTCGCATAATTGCCGGAGAAGAGGTTGTTCTCGACCAGCGGATCGGCATCGCCGAAATAGAGCGCGCCGCCATCGGTTGCGTAGCAGCCCTCGAAGACGTTGTTCGATATCTCACCCCCCGAAGACTGTAGCGCAATGGCACCCCCGTTCCAGGCGGAGCCGCACTCGAAGAAGGTGTTGTCGCGAATAATCGGATCGGAGGACAGCCCCAGGATCGCTCCCCCGATACCGCAGCAAGCGTAGCTCCCGTCGAAAACATTCGACTCGATCGTTGGAGTGGCCCCCGTCGCGATCGAGATCGAACCCGCCTGGCCGCCATAGGCATTCAGCATAATGTTGTCGCGGATGATCGGAGCTCCCCCAGAGATCCAGATCGCGGCGCCGTCGTACTGGTCACCGCCGGTGATCGTGAATCCCTCGATCGAGGTGCCGCCGTCGCAGGCGCTCGCGCTGATGCCGCGCGTGAAAAGGCTGTCGTCGGTGACGTCGATCGTTGTCGATGATGCTCCGTCCGTGGAGATCAGGGCGACCCCGTTTTTCATTTCGACGCCAACCCACAGCCCGTAGGCGTCTTGAATGAGATCGGCGTAGGTGCCGGCGCTCACGAGGACCGTGTCTCCGCTCGAAGCAGCATCCATGGCAGCGGGAATAGTGGGAGCATCGCCCGTACCGTCGGCGTGGACCAGCCAGGTCGTGGCATGCGACCGGCCGGTCGCGGCGAGGAGCGCGATGAGTGTCAGGAGAGCCGAAGGGAAGGTCGATATCGAGCGCACGAGCGCCTCCCGCTGAGGTGGTAGAGGAGGAATCGGATCGGTCCGGAGGGAGCCATACATAGCGTGCAACGTGCCACGGCACATTCTTGGGTGAAATCGGCTGAACCACAAGCGCTTGGCCGGATGCTCCGAGGACATTGGCCGCCTCGTGTTCGACGAAGTCGTCGATCGCGCCGCCCGTAGGTGAAAAATGACCCAGGGCCGCCTGCTCTACCCACACTCCCAGCGTGCGCTCAGTACTTCGGCACGCTCGAATCGATCTGGTCGGCCCACGCGAGAATCCCGCCCTGGAGGTTCCGCAGCCTTCCGAAGCCCGCGTCCTTCAAGAAGCGCGCGGCGGTCGCGCTCCGCACCCCCATCTTGCAGTAGACGACGATCTCGTCCGTCGAGTCGAGCTCACGGACGCGCGAGGGTAGATCGTCCACCGGGATGTGTCGTGCGTCGGGCAAGCGGCAGATCTCCCACTCCTGGGGGGAGCGCACGTCGAGCAGCACCAACCGGTCCCCTCGCCGCAAGCGCTCCATCAGCTCCCGTGGGCTCACGTCCCACTCTTCGGGATGATGCTGCGCCGGCACGACTCCGCAAAACGCCTCGTAATCGATCGGCTCTCGGATCGTCGGGCTCTCTCCGCACACCGGGCACGCAGGGTCGCTCCGCAGCTTCAGCTCGCGGAAGCGCATGTCGAGCGCGTCGAATAGAAGAAGACGTCCGATCAGCGGCTCCCCTCTCCCCAGCAAGAGCTTGATTCCCTCGGTCGCCTGGATCGTGCCGATAATCCCCGGCAGCACTCCCAACACGCCTCCTTCCGCACAGCTCGGCACGAGCCCAGGTGGAGGTGGATCGGGATAGAGACATCGATAGCACGGCCCCCTCTCAGCCCAAAAGACACTCGACTGCCCCTCGAAACGAAAAATGCTCCCATAGACGTTCGGTTTGCCCTCGAGCACACACACATCGTTGACCAAATAGCGCGTTGGAAAATTGTCGGTGCCGTCGATCACCAAATCGTAGAGTCGAACGATCTCTCGAGCGTTGTCGGAAGATAGGCGCGTATCGTACAGGTCGACCACCGTTCTCGGATTGATGTCGAGAATCCGCTCCCGAGCCGATTCCAGCTTTGGGCGCCCCACGTTCTTGGTCCCATGGATGATCTGTCGTTGCAGATTGGAATGATCCACGACATCGAAATCGACCAAGCCGATCCTCCCGACCCCCGCCGCCGCGAGATACATCCCGAGCGGCGATCCCAGGCCCCCGGTTCCGACGAGCAAGACGCTCGCCGCCTTGAGCTTGCGTTGCCCCCCCATCCCCACCTCAGGCAAGATCAGGTGGCGGCTGTATCGAGCGATCTCACCTGCATCCAGATCCGCCCCCGATCCTCCAGCGATCGCGGGCACGATCGTCAGAAGGACCCCCGCTTCGAGAGGGGTTTCGACCCCGCGCAGATGTCGAATATCCTCGTCCCCAAGGAACACATTGACGTAGCTGCGCAACGCACCGCTCTCCGCGAACAGATGCCTGCGTAGCTCCGGATGATCGACCACCAATCGTTCGAAAGCCTCGCCAACCGTCGTTGCCTCCACGAATACCGAGCTTTCGTTATTGGAGAAGCGACGAAGCGGAGTTGGAATCAGTATTTCAGTTTGCATCGAAATCATCCTCTCTATCGATCAGGTCTCGCTCTCCGCCATCGTCTCCTCGACGAAGGGTCCATCGGGATCCGACACGACCCATGATGCCATCGACTCGGCCTTCCCCTTCGCGACCGACACAATTACGTAGCTATAATCCGCCCACGCATGCTCACGATCGAAACTCGAAGGGCGAGCGGGAGCATTTGGGTGGGAATGGTAGTAACCCACCACGTCGAGGCCCCGACGACGACACTCGAGCTCTGCCCGAACGACCTCGAGCGGAGGAACGATGTATCGGTTTTTCGGCGAATCGCCTCGTCCGTTCGTTGCCGGCCAGACCTCGCGGACCGACCGCAATCCCGAAGCCGCGTCACCGACTAGGAAACCGCAACACTCATTCGGAAAAACCTCCTCGCCATGCCGCTCGATCTCACGGCGATGCTTTTCGGTCAACCGTATCATCTCTCTTCCTCCCAGAAACGCTCACTCAAATACCTGTCGCCGCCATCGGGGAACACCGTCACGACAACACCGGTCTCGATTTCGCGGGCCACGCGCAAGGCGCAAGCCGCCGCCGCACCGGATGACACTCCGACGAGCAGGCCCTCCTCCCGCGCCAACCGCCGCACCATTCGGTACGCCTCCTCGGTCTCGATCCAGAGATTCCGGTCCGCCAGCCGCCGATCGTAGATGGCCGGCGCGATCGCACTCTCCATATGCTTCATCCCCTCGAGGCCATGCAAAGGCGTCGCCGGCTGAAACGACACTAGCTCGATCTCCGAATCGAGTCCCCGCAGTCCCCTTCCGGTGCCGACGAAGGTCCCGCTCGTGCCCAACCCCGCCACGAAATGGGTGACCCTGCCGGCCGTCTGCGCGTAGATCTCCCGCGCCGTCCCCAGCTCATGCGCTCGCCAGTTCGCCCGATTTCCGTACTGATCGGCATAGAACGCCCGCCCCGGATCACCCCGGTGCCGTTCCTCCGCCGCACGGATCGCCCCATCCGACCCCTCCGCCGGATCGGTAAGCACCAACTCCGCGCCATACGCCCGCAAGATCCGCTTCCGCTCCTGGCTCGCGCTCTTCGGCAGCGTCAGCTCCACCCGATAACCCCGATGCGCGCCAATCCACGCATAGGCGATCCCCGTGTTCCCCGAGGTAGCGTCCAGAATCGTGCCGCCTGGCTCCAGCACGCCTCTCCGCTCGGCATCCTCGATGATCGCGAGAGCCGCCCGATCCTTCACCGATCCACCGGGATTGAACCACTCCGCCTTCGCATAGATCCGCACCGGCGCCACCTCGCGGCTCAGTGAGCGAAGCGCCAAGAGCGGAGTATTCCCCACCAACGAGGTGGGGTCGCGACCGATCAGCTCGCCGGTGGGGAGCATGAGTTCCTGCTGCATCTCGGATTCTCTTGTCTGGGACGGGCACCAGATCGGCGGCGCCCAACCATATATGACCAGAATAGTCCGAATTCTCGAATGTCAAGGTGGAACTTGCACGGCTGACGTTTCGACATAGCCGCAAGCTCCGCGGAATGGCCTTCGCGAGGGGCGGCCCCTTCGGCAACAACATTCATCTCGTCGACGGAGCCGCGAAACACATTCGAGAGGTCGACGAGAGCGGCGGCTTCACCGAATGGGGCAGCTTCACCGTCGGTCCCGACGACAATCCCGTCGGAATCGCATTCGGCGACACTTCCACCATGTACATCTCCTCTCCCGAGGGATGATACGTACTCGTTGCCATCGTAGCTGCGCCAGAAGCTAGGAGGATAGCGGCAGGATGTGGGCATTATAGTCGGAATCGCTGAAGAACCTCTCTCGCGACATCACCCGCATCGATGCGTTGATCCCTTCACAGCCTCAGCCACACGACACGATTCCGCGCATTCTGCCGGCAGTCGGCCTGCAGACCCGGGCGCCGCCGATCGACCCCGCTCGCCCGCTCGATCAAGCCGAGAGGCCTTCGTATGGCTCCAGCCGGTCCCGTCGCCGCACGCGCCACGGCCGATCTCGGGAAGACTGCCGAGACGAAACGGGGGGCATTCTTGCGGGCGTGCTGGCTACACTGAACAGTGTTGGAAGCTCGTTGACCGGTTCCACGCTCGCCCCAGAACATTGGAGACGACCATGAACACCCCCGAAATGCTCTATTCGTTGTTGCTCCTCGTCGCGGCCCTCGCCACCGGCGGCCGAGGAGCCACCATCGATGTTCCGGGTGACTACAGCTCGATCCAGGATGCTATCAATGCGGCCTCGGACGGTGATTCGGTTCTCGTCCAGCCGGGAACCTACCTCGAGCACGATCTCGATTTCGGGGGTCGAGCCATTACCGTGACCGGCACGGCGCCCGAGGATTCGGCGGTCGTGGCCGCCACTCTGATCGACGCCGAAGGCCAGGGAAGAGGTTTCGAGTTCGATCAGGGCGAGGGAGCCTCGAGTGTCGTGAGCGGTCTTTCGATCACCGGGGGAACCGATTCTCGAGACGGCGGAGGAGTGTTCTGCTTCTACGCGTCGCCCACATTCATTCGATGCTTCATCACGAACAACTCCGCGGGTTGGGACGGAGCCGGTGTATTCGGGGATCTCTCCTCGGCGACGTTCGAGCGCTGCATCTTCGCCGACAACCAGGCGGGTCGCAGGGGCGGAGGAGTCTTCTTGGAAGCAGGTGCCCCGAGCATGGTCGATTGCCGGAGTGTCAGAAACAGCGCATCCAACGGCGGCGGGTTCTATCTACTGAACAGTCAAGCCACCGTCACCGACTGCCTGATCTCGGACAATTCGGTCAATGCTTCCGGCGGGGGAATCTACTGCTCAACGGGTGCGCCGACACTGACTCGGTGTCGGATCTTGGGGAATACGGGAGGCGACGACGGGGGCGGAATTCACTGCGGGTCGAGCACCGCGAGCCTGAGCAACTGCTATATCGCCGACAACTCCATTGGGGATGACGGCGGAGGCGTGTTCTGCGGCACCGCCGGGGCCCCCGCGTTCATGAACTGCACGATCACCGCGAACTCCGCGAGCGAGGGCGGTGGCTCCTATCTCTGGAATGCGACCTCAACATTCACCAACTGTATCCTGTGGGGCAACAGTCCCGACGCGATTGTGGAGGATGGATCCACGGCGACCGTCACCTACAGCGACGTCGAGGGGACCTGGCCGGGGGAGGGCAACATCGGAGTCGATCCGGAACTTTTCCTCGGGGATTTTCACCTGCAGAGCAACTCTCCGTGCATCAACACCGGAACCTCCGTCGGAGCGCCCCAGGAAGACCTCGATGGAGACCCGCGACCCATCGGTTTTGAAGTCGACATCGGTGCGGACGAGCAGATCCCCCTCGGGCTGGAGGGGAACGCGCCCAATCCTCCATCGGCAGCGGTGGCCTCCCTCGGAACCCCCAGCCCCAATCCCTTCAATCCCAGAGTGGAAATCCCCTACGAGCTTCACGTCGCCACGCGCCACCGCATAGCCGTCTACGGGATCCGAGGGGATCTAGTCCGGGTCCTGGTGGATGCTTCCCGACCCGCCGGAAGCCATCGAATCGGCTGGAACGGCATGAACGAAAAGGGCGCTCCTGTCGCCTCCGGCGTCTACCATCTCTCACTGGAGACGTCTTCGCGAACGCTCACGCGGAAGCTGCTCTTGCTCAAATAGTGCCTTTGAAATCTCTTCGGGGCCGGTGCCCTTGGGATCCGCGCAGGAACAACCAGCGACTCTGGCATTCCATCCGCACCACTTCCCCGATGCCGAGGCAATACCGGCGGCAAGATCCCTGGAGCGTCTAGCCTGATCTCCATCCCCGCCGACTCTCGATGCTCCGTTCCCAAACAGGCATTCATTGGGAAGCGATACGCGCAATCGTTCCCCCGCCCGCGCAAGCGACGCAAACTCCCCAGGCCGCGACACACGAATGGACGAGGTCGCCGGTGCTTTTGAACGCGTGCGCCCAAACGCGGAGACGGCCGCCGACCAGTGCGCGCCCGCCGCGGTCTCAACGCGGCCCGAAAGGCGGCGGACCGCTGCACGTCGCATCGAAGCCGAGCGGATCGGGGCGGGTGTAGCCCAGCTCTACGCCCGCGATGTAGGGGAAGATCAAACGGCCGTCTTCGCCGTACATCTCGTGCGCCCCCAGCGTATGCCGCAGCGGCGGCCCGACCGGCACGATCGTCTCGCCGTTCCACCACCAGGGGCGCAGTTTCCGATCGATGCGGCCCCAACCGGCGTTTTGATCGGCCAAGTGCAGCATGCCGCCCGCGGCGCCGAACCCGTCGAGCCAGCGCCCGGTCACCTCCCAATACCAGTAGTAGTGGAGCAATCGGGCCTCCGCGGGATCGCTCACATCGTAGACGCCGACGTAGTCCGGATTGCCCGCGTAGAGGAGATCTCTCTCATCGTCGAGCTCGATGAAAAGCAGGGCGAGGTCGGTCGGTGTCGCGGCCCATTCGCGGACCAGGCCCTCCGAGGGAGAGAGGCGCCAGAGATAGAGCGAATCGGGCCGGCTGTCCGATATCTCCAGGGAGGTTGACGCGATGAGCTGGGCGTCCGGGTGGATCGGGTGCGGCCGCGCTCTGAGTCGGAAGGCCCTTCGGCTCAACTCGGCGGCCAACACCGGATGCCGGGGATCGGCGAGATCGAAAACCTCGTGGTCGCAGAGCAGGAAGCGGCCGGCGATGATCATGTTGGGCTCGGTCGTGCCCGCGACTTCGAGAGAATCGACGAGGGCGAGGCGGGGCTCGGCGGCGCGTTCGATGATGTGGATGCGGTGGTTGTCGCCATTGCCGGAGGTGCGGGCGTAGACGAAGTCGCCGTAGACCTCTATGCTGAACGTCCAGGGGATGACCAGGCTTGATGTAGGGAAGTAGGCTCGCGAAGGACTCCGCAGGTTCTGGGAGATGATCGACGTGAAAAGGGGGTAGGTCGGTACGGTGCCAACTGTGAGCGCGTTTCTCCCTTCGGGTACAGAATCGTCCTGCGTTAGGTGCTGCGGTATGTCGAAGACCCTCGCGCGCGAAAGATCCCCAGCCGGCCGCACCGATACCGTCATTGCCCCGCTCGCGCAGAGGAGCGTCCCGGAATCGAGGAAGCAGAGGCGGTTCTTCGCCGTCCATCCCTCGACGTCCTCCTCCACCAGCCTCGCGATCTCACCCTCGGCGTTCACCTCGAAGACGAAGAGTCTCTCATCGGCGGCCGCGGCAACCCGGTCGATCCCGCGGGTCGTGTCCGGCCAGACATCGAGATCCCAGAGGGTGATACCGCGGGCATCCCTGTCGACCATTTCGGTCAGCCCCGGCTCCAGAATGCGGTCGACTTGCAGGCCATCCTGGCCGGTCGCGGAGTAGAGAAGATCGAACTGCGGACTGGCCAGCAGATCCCGCGTGTAGCCCGAGAGCAGATCCGCCACCATCGTCACGCTGTCGTCCTCTTCGAGGCGTGCGCCGTAGGCGCCGTACAAATCGGCGAAGTAGAGCCCGCCCAGGCGGTCGGCCGCCAATACCCAGGGCGCCCCGCTGGCGACCTGATCCAGAGCGGTGTACGCGACAGTGCGCAGCCCCCCCAGGCCATCGCTCTCGAGTACCTGAAAAACCGGCCAGCTCCAGTAGAACGATTCATCCGCCTCGGTCCCCGCGCAGACCAGATAGGGGCCCGAGCGGGCGAGGCTCATCCAGGAGTGTTGACTGCTCGTGACGAGTGAAAAGCGGGTATCGTCCTCCGCCGTCCAAAGCTTGCCTTCATGCTCCATCACCCGCAGCTTGCCATCGTAGGGCAGGGCGTCCCGCGGGGCGGTGGGCGGCAGCTCCACCTCGACATCGACCGGAATCCGCCCTTCGCGATCGAGGCTCCAGCGCTGGGTCAGTGTGCCTAGCTGCGCGACACGCTCTCCGTCGGCGACGAGCTTGTTGCCGCCCTGGAAGTCCACGGAAGAGATCCGCTCGTATCCCGTGCCGTCGATGCCGGCGGCCGCTGCTCCCGCCCCGAAGGCGAGGGCGGCGGCGCCGATGACGGAAAGCATCGTTCGCTTGCGCATGGGTTCTCTCGCGCGGGCGCCCTTGATCAACCTTCGAGCCGGCCTACCGCGGCCCGAAGTGAGGCGGTCCCGACGACCAAGCATCGAGGCGCACTGGATCGGGCCGGGTGTAGCGAAGCTCGGCGCTGGTGATGTAGGGGTAGATGATGTGACCCTCTCTGCCATGCAGATTCAGACCGCGG
>NYZA01000026.1 GCA_002686955.1 Gemmatimonadota bacterium | reverse complement strand
TCGCATCGATCCGCGAGGTCGCTCAGCCATCACTCGCGCGAGCTTGCCGCGGACGCGGAGCTCGAGCCCCGACGCAGAGAGGGGCGCGCCGACCAGTGCCGCCTCGCGGGCACGCAGGGCGGGAAGTTCGCTCGGAGCGGAGCCACTGGGCTGGCCTGGCCAGGAACGACGGATCTCCGCCCGCCAGTGCGCGGTCCTCCCCACGATCTCACGCTTATGTCGAAACGTTAGCTCCGGAACCTCCACATTTTCCAAACCGACGGTGGGAGGCAAACATGGGGAGTTGTTCCTTCAGGTCGGCCCAAGAGCGCCAAGAGCAGTTCGTTCTTGGCCAGCCAGAGGTGAGTCCTCGCCAGCGGGTGGGAGAGGGGCGCCGGAAGCTCAGGCGCGGCAGGTCCTGGGGGACCATCGGCACGAACGACCCGAATGCTGGTGGTCGCGCGCTAGAATCGACACCATGAACGGTTCTCGAAAAGGGCGCAGCGAGTCCCGGAAGTTTCGTCTCACGGCTCTGGCCTTGGCATGCATCGTCCCGCTGGGGCTGGGCGAGTTGGCGCTCAGGCTCGCTCGATTCGACCCGTACGCGGCGATGAGGAGCGGACGTGGCGAGTTCCTGCGTCCGAGCGATATTCCTGGCGTGCATTACGAGCTGCGCCCGGGTGCCACGGGACCAGCCTGGGGAACACGAGTCGCCGTGAATAGCGATGGCTTTCGAGGCGAGGAGCTCGATCCCGTGCGCCGGGACAGGGTCCGCATCTTGGTGATCGGTGACTCGATCGCGTTCGGCAACCGATTGGCGGAGGGGCTCGAGTTCCCAGCACGATTGAGGACCCTCTTGCTCGATCGGCTCGATTCCGTCGAGGTTCTGAACTTGGCGGTCACAGGTTACGACACGGTTCAAGAAGTGGCGGCGCTCGAAGCGCGACTCGAAGCGCTGGATCCCGATTGGGTCGTGCTCCAGTACTGCCTGAACGACGCAGGCGTGCACACGGTCAACCTCGATTTCACGACGAAAATGAGACGGCTCGAACGCGCCGGAATCTTCCATCTACGGATTGTCCAATTCTTCGTGCAGAGGCTCGATGGCCTACACCAGGCCGAGTCGGTCGCCCTCCAGAACGATCCGGAGCGCTTTCGCGCCGAGTACGCCGCTCTGATCGATCCGATCGCCGCCGACGAAACGACATTGAGGTCCATGATGGCCGCGGCATCGAGCGAATGGCCCTCCTCCTGGTATCGAGATGAAGCTCGGGTCGGCCGGATACGGCATGCATTCCAACGCCTGGCCGAACTCTCCGTGGAGCACGAATTCGGTGTGCTCGCGCTCGTGGTGCCGGGGCTGGCCACCTCGGCCGGATCACCGACGCATCGCGTCGCCGAAGAGATCGTCTCTCTCGAGCTGGCCCGTGCCGGTTTGGAGGAGATCGATGTGCGCGTGGAGTTCGGCTCGGTAGGCCTCCTCTCGCTGCGCCTCGATCCCGACGACCCGATCCATCCGGGGGCCAAAGGTCACGAAATACTGGCCCGTGCCATCGCCGACGGGATCGTGCATGCCGTCTCGATGCGCGCCAACGCTTTCCCCTTCGAGCCGCCCATCTAGATGGTAGGGCCTCATCAGGACGAAACTCGACCCATGTCCATCCAAGAAGGAGCCGGCGAGCAAGAAGACGCCGGCGCGCCGTCGCTGTCTCCGCCCGCCAAGCTCGCTCTCGTGCTCGGCGGGGTCGTTCTAGCCCTCTTCGCGGCCGAAATCCTGGTTCGCCTACTGCGACCTTGCGCCGTTCACGGTGCCCGCCAAGAGGCACCGCAGAAAGCGATCTATCAGTACGACGAACGGTTGGGCTGGCGGGGGCGCCCGGGCGGCAGCGGGGTGTTTGCAAGCTACGATTTCGAGGTGTCTGTGCAGCTCGATCAGCTCGGCTATCGCAGCAGCGTGGCGCCGACCCGCGTGGGGCACCGCAACATCGTGCTGATCGGCGACTCGATCGCCTGGGGTTGGGGTGTGGAAGACGATGAGGTTGCGGCCCGGGTGATGATGCGTGCCCAGCCCGACTGGAACGTGTACAACCTGGCCTCCCCCGGCTACGGCACCGACCAGGAGTACCTCGCCTTGCAGGAGTTTCTGAACCGGAAGCGCTCGGCGCCGATCGACGATTGCGTGTTGGTTCTTTACCCCGTCAACGACTTCGACGACGTGGGGGGATGTTCCCCCGTTTTCATAGACACTTTTCCTATGCTGCTTTTGTTCCAAGTATAGCCGACTTCTCGAATTCCCGTGGACTGACGCCCCCGAGGCGATCGCACACCATGGTTTCAAAGTTTGGCTCGAGGACCATGAGCACAGTAGCGTTGCCGCATGACCGCAAGGTAATTTCGTATCTTCAAAGGGAGTTCGACCGTCACATCCTCACCAGGCCGCACTGGAAAGTGCTGCCCAAGAACAAGAGGCTGAGGCGCAGTGAGCTGGTCAATCTGTTCCGTTGCCGGTACTGGCGCCTTTGGGAAAAGGAGTGGGACAGAGGCGTCTCCCCATGGTGGGACGGTGTTCGAATTGAACGGTTGCGGCTTCTATTGTCCAACTTCAAGAGCATGCTCATCCGATACGGTTTTCACGGCTTTGGAAACCCCGAGGATGATATGGGCATCGTCGTCTTTGCCGAAGATCGGCTGTCCTTGACGGAGGTCGTGGCCTCTTTCGTTCCGCCAAGCGTGAATCCGTGGGATCGCATGGAAACGGTATCGCGTCGATTCCGCGATGTTGAAGAGGTCAGAGCGGATTTCAAGCGGAACGGCTCGGCCCAAGCACGGGAATTGGCGGAACGCGTCCGCGCCGTCACGTCCACCTCCGGCCGCGATAGAGGGCACCATGCTGGAGGGAAGTGCAAGTGTCGTTCATTGCCAAATCGATCTCACATCGACACAAACTTTACCGGTTACGCGGCCGGTCTCCACGCGCCGATGCGCCTGGGAGAGGTCGACAAGGGGATAGGCCTTTTCAATAATCGGTTCGACTTCACCGTCCTCGATCAACTTTGAAAACCCCTCGAGGCACGTCGACTTCGAGCTGACGAAGAATGGAATCACCTTTGTCGTGCGTACGATACTGCCGAGCTTCGAGGTCGCGAGGTCGACCGGGGTACCGACGATCGTCACCAGCTTGCCGCCCCTGGCGAGCATCGTGCGAAGCTCCCCTTCATCAGTTCCGCGAACCGTGTTGAGGACGACGTCGCATGATTGTTTCGCGGCGAAGGGATTGCCTTTGGTGTAGTCGATGACCTCGGCGCCGAGCCGGCTCACGAAGTCCGCTTTCGCGGTGCTGCAGGTGCCGGTCACATGAGCCCCCATCGATTTGGCGACAGGGATCGTGAATGTCCCGACACCCCCCGCGGCGCCGTTGATGAAGACACGCATGCCCGGCTCCAGCGGGGCGTGTACGGTGAACGCCTCGAACGCCGTCGCGCCGGCACCGGGCACCGATCCAGCCTTCACCAGATCCAGATTCTCGGGGACGCGCGCCAGGCTTTCCTCGGCGACCGCCGCCAGCTCGCCGTAGCCTCCCCCGGCACCGACGCCGGTGTATGCGTAGACACGATCTCCGACCTTGAAGCGTCGCGCCTGCCCGCCTACCTCGACGACCTCCCCGCTGACGTCAACGCCGAGAACAGCCGGGAGATCGAGGCGGACAAAAGTCTTGAGCATGCCGGCTCGGATGCCGGCGTCCAGAGGATTGACGCTGGAACCATGCACTTTGATCAGCACTTCATCCGATTTGAGCTCGGGCGGCTCGATCTCTTGAAGCTCGAAGCAGTCAGCATCTCCGTATCGATTGATCACCATAGCCTTCATGATCGCCTCCAGTGGTTTCCGAATGCCGTCAGCAGTCCATTCTGCAGGCGAATTTTACCCGATCCGCACGAGGGTCGGGTGGCACCGGATCAAATATCGAGCGAGAATTGCTTTTGCCTCTCTGACGTGTCGCAGTCCAAGGTAGACTGCGAAAAGAAGCTCCCCGGGTAGCATAAGCGGATCCACCAGCTGTGCCGACACGCCAAGAGGAACCACCGATGTCAGAGACTGAAGAGAATCTGAAGACCGCCTTCGCCGGCGAAAGCCAGGCGCGCAATATGTACACCTATTTCGCGAATGTGGCGCGCAAAGAGGGCTATCACTACATCGCCAAGATCTTCGAGGAGACAGCGCTGAACGAGATGAGACATGCGAAGGACGAATTCGCGTTGCTCGGAGGGATCGGGGATACGGCGGCGAATCTAAAAGAGGCGATCGAGGGTGAGCACTACGAGACGACGAAAATGTATCCAGAATTCGCAGCGGCGGCGAAGGGGGAAGGCAACAAGGAGGCGGCTCTCCTCTTCAGGATGATCGCGCGAGTGGAAGCGGAGCACCGCGATCGCTACAAAAGGCTGCTCGAGATGGTCGAGAAGGGCACTGTCTACAAACGCGAGAAAGCGATCCGCTGGAAGTGTTCGGTGTGCGGTTACATCCACGAAGGAACCGAACCGCCCGGGTCCTGTCCGTGCTGCAAGCACCCGCGGGAGTACTACGAGCCGGAGTCGATAGACCTATAGACCCCGCCAAATGCCGAGGCCAAGCGCACAATCGTCTACTCCCCCTCCGCTCCCATTTGGATCGTTCCGCCCGCCGCCCTTACAACCCCTCCAACAAACGCTCCACCGCCGCCCCGAGATCGGGTCTCGGGCCGATCTCTTTCACTGGATCGAGATGAGGCACCGCGGTTTCGTTCAGCAAGCGCCTCAGCAGGGGCGGAGGCAGGTGAGTCCCGTAAACTTGTCGCGAGATGCCTTGGAGACAGAGCGCGGCCCCGGTCACCATCGGCGAGGCACCTGAGGTACCGCCGAAATCGGATGTGTACTCGGTTTGCAGGCTACCTCCCCGGTAGAGATCTCCGTAGCCCGTCGTCACGATCTCCGATCCCCATGCGTGCACATCCATGCGACTTCCGTAGTTGGTGAACCACTCGGCCACTCTGCCGGTCGGCGTGCCGGCTCCGACCATCACGGCGCCGGAATCGCGCAGATTGCGATCGAAGACCCCTTCCCAGCTCGGATCATCGAGATCTTGGGTTCCGTTGGCCCCAGCCTCGATGCAAACCACACCTTTGCTCCAGCATCCCGTCCAAATTACGTCGTAGTTCACTTGCAGCCACTCCATCGGCGTAGCCGATTTGAAGGGTGGATACATTTGCAGCTCGATCAACCACCTGCAAGTAGGCCCAACGGGCTCCCCCCGCCGCGCCCCAGGCCGCCAGGCCCTGCACCAGATCGCGGCCCAATCCCTGGCGCCGCATTCTCTCGTCGGTAGCCAGATCGAAAAGGCCGACCAGCGCGCCACCCAGCACCGCCATTCCTCCCGCGACAGCAACACCATTCCGCCGGATCGTCGCCAAAGCGCGCGGGCCCTGTATCCGATCGATGATCTTCTCGAAGATCCTCTTGTGCCCCAGCAGCCGCGGATAGAATCCGGTCATGGCCTCGACCCAGCTCTCGTCCACATCGGCGCTGATCTTCAATCCTCTCTTCGCCGCTCGACCTCCCAAGAGATCAACAGCTCTCACCGCCCGCACACACACCTCCCCCTCCGCGCCGTATCCGCGGGCGGCAAGCTTGCGATCTAGAGAGATCGGTTCCGTCCAAGGGACGATCTTGAAGATCGGGCGCAACCCCCGCCCCCGGTATTCCTCTTCACAGGCCAACAACGCTCTCTTCAACTCTGTGCCCGGCCCCGCGCCCCGACCGGTCTGGACCGAGTTTGCGCGTCGCGTGAAGCCTGCCGAGAACCGCAATACCCAGTCACCAATTCGGATCGACTCGAGGGCAGGCCAGGCGCCGAGTGACGCAGCTTCGAATTCGCGGCCCGTCGGGGTTCTCATCGGTCCGTCTCCTCGAGAGAGAGATTCGAGTTGACGAGAAGAGGTGTCAACCTATTCTGGGCGGAGTATGAGCATCGATTCCGCGGGCGGATGGCCCGCAATCCGCTACACCCTGAGCAAAGCCGGGCGATCCGGAGGGCTGCGGAGTTTCCTGTCGGCGATGCGCTCACCCAACACCTGCAAGGCCTGCGCGCTCGGCATGGGGGGGGCAGCCGGCGGCATGAGCAATGAACTGGGTGGACGCTTCGAGCTGTGCAAGAAGTCGGTCCAGGCGATGGCCGCCGACATGCGGGGGCGCGTTCCCGAGGGCTTTTTCGGGCGATTCGGCGCCCGGGAGCTGAGAGCGATGAGCTCGCGCGAGCTCGAGCAGGCCGGGCGCTTGACCTCGCCTATCCTGCTGGAGCCGGCGAAGGAGCACTACAGAGAGATCGGCTGGGACGAGGCGATCGGGCGCGCGGCGAAGAAGCTCTCCGACACCGATCCGGGAGATTCGTTCTTCTATGTGAGCGGCAGATCGTCGAACGAAGCCGGTTTTCTATTGCAGCTCTTCGCGCGGATCTACGGCACGAACAACGTCAACAATTGCTCCTATTACTGTCACCAAGCATCAGGGGTCGGCTTGGGTGCCTCGATCGGCTCCGGAACGGCCTCGATACGTCTGGCGGACGTCCGCGGGTGCGACACCCTTTTTCTGATCGGAGCCAATCCGGCTTCGAACCACCCACGCTTCATGAAAGAGCTAGTCTCCTTGCGCCGCCGCGGCGGAAAAGTGGTGGTGGTCAATCCAGCACGCGAGATCGGCCTGTGCAGCTTCCGCGTTCCATCGGACTGGCGCAGCCTGTTCTTCGGGTCGGAGATCGCGAGCCTATACGTGCAGCCTCGCATCGGCGGCGATATCGCCTTTTTCACCGGGATCGCCCGGTGTGTGATCGAGGCCGGCGCCGCGGATGACACTTTCATCGCCGAGCACACCAGCGGCTGGAAGGAGTGGTGGTCGACGATTCAACGGTCGAGCTGGGAGGAGATCGTCTCCGCGAGCGGAGTCGACGAGACCGCGATCCGAGCCGCCGCTGAAATCTATCTCGAATCGAGGGCAACCATTTTCGCCTGGGCGATGGGAATCACCCACCACATCCACGGTGTGGAGAATGTGCAATGCATCGCGAGCCTGGCGCTGATGCGCGGCATGGTGGGGCGCCCCGGAGCGGGCCTGCTGCCCTTGCGAGGGCATTCGAACGTGCAGGGGATGGGCACGATGGCGGTTGTGCCGCGAATGAAGGCTGCGCTCATCGAGCGCCTGGAGCGGGAGCTCGGCGAGAAGCTGCCGACCGAAAAGGGGCTCGATACGATGGGCTGCATGGAGCGCGCCCATGCGGGAGAGATGCGAGTGGCCTGGTGCCTGGGCGGCAATCTCTACGGCTCAAACCCCGCGAGCCGATTTGCCCGAGAAGCGATGGGGGCCATCGACCAGGTCGTCTACTTCAGCACCACTCTCAACACGGGACACGCCCACGGAATCGGCAAGGAGACGATTGTTCTGCCGGTGCGGGCCCGCGACGAAGAGGAACAGACGACCACCCAGGAATCGATGTTTTCCTTCGTGCGGCGCAGCGCGGGCGGACCGGCGCGCCATCCGAAAATCCGGACCGAAACGGCGATCATCGTCGATGTCGCCAGGCGGCTCTTCTCGAGCGACACTCCGGTCGACTGGGAAGCGATGGGCGATCACGACAATATTCGAGAGCTGATCGCGAAGGCGATTCCCGGGTTCTCACGACTGGCGAGCGGGGAAGAGTTCCACATCCCCGGCCGCGCGATTCGCGAGCCCTCTTTCCCCACCGAGGACGGACGCGCCCGATTCCACGCGATCGAGATTCCCCGCGACAATCGATGTACCGACGATGAGCTTCTCCTGATGAGCGTGCGATCCGAAGGGCAGTTCAACACCGTCGTCTACGAAGAAGAAGATCTCTATCGCCACCAATCCCGTCGAGACGTGATTCTGATGAATGAAGCCGATATTGCGCGTCTCGATCTCCGCCACGATCAGAAGGTGCGGGTCGAAAGCGACCATGGAGCGCTACCGGCGATCACGGTTCGCCCCTTCGACATCAGCCCGGGCTGCGCATTGATGTACTACCCCGAGGCGAACGCTCTCTATCCGACCGCGGTTGACCCACGGTCCCGCACGCCGGCATACAAAAACGTCGCCATCCGTCTTGTGCCCCAAGGCTCCCAACCCAATCAGAACTGAAAGTAGATGAACGCAAGCCTGTCGACATGGAGCAGGCCGGCAGCCACGACCAGGAGCGCGAGCCCCGCGCCCTGAACCGGCGCCGGCATTCGATCCCAAATCCGCATCTCGCGCCCCGTCTCCCCGAGGAGCCTCTGGGTGGCGACGAGTGTCGCTAACTATAGCGTCCAAGCCAGTCCCTGCATCTGGCCGATCGAGCCGATATCCCAGACGGTGAACATCCGAGTCAGATAGGTCCAAAGCGAAGCGAAGCTATCGGCGCGGAAGAGGACCCAGCCGATGCAGACGAGAGGGTGTTTCATCAGAAGCGGAGATCAGATCGGGAAGTGTCTCCCACAGCTCTCTCAGCGTTCGACTATCCGAGAACCGGTCGTATCGAGCAAAACCCCGGCCGAAGCCGTACGCCGGCGAGAGAAAGTCGTTGTCGTAGAAACCGACCGTTCGGTAGCCTCGCTCCGCCAGATGCTCCGCCAACACGGGGATCGCATCGCAAAGGGCGTGCTCGTTCTGCGTCACGCCGTGCACGGATGGGTAGCGACCGGTAAACAGAGAGGCGTGGGAGGGCAACGTGAAGTCGGATGCGGAGTAGAAGGCCTCGAAAAGCGCGCCCTCCGCGACGAGTGAATCGACTCGCGGCGTCGTCAGCCGATCGTATCCGTAGCACGACATGCGATCTGCGCGAAAGGTGTCGAGCGAGATCAGCACGATATTGGGGTGGGCCGCCGGGGGAGCCGGCGGGGGAGCCGGCGGGGGCGGTGGACCGGCGCATCCCGTAGCGATCAACGCCGCCATTCCGGATAGGGCCGCGCGCACGGGAATGCCACCGCGCGGGTCGGCCTTCGTTCCTCGATGCATCGAACCTCCGCCCCCCCCGTGATCGGCCGAAGAATAACACGGCCGCGCCAGCCCCCCGGCAAGCTCCGCCCCCCAGCCCGAAGCTCGACCCCGCGCATGATATGGTGCCGCCGTGTGGCGAGGGAGCACAGGCCCCCCAGGGACCCCCGAATCGATGGACCGGCAGAGCAGCCCCGCAAAACGGATCGCCCTCGCGGCGCTGACCTTCGGCCTCGTCCTCCTGGGCCTCGAGCTCTGCTCCCGGGCGCTCCTGGTGATTCGCGGCGGCGGCCTCGACCACGAAGACCCCTTCGTCGGTTTCTACGGCCTCGAGCCGCTATTCGTCCCTTCCCCCGATCACTCCGGCCGTCTCGAGACCAACCCGGCCAAGGTCGGCAACAGCTACTCCTTTCATCAGCTGAGCTTCCCCGCTGTGCCCGAGACGTCGGAGCTGCGCATCTTCTGTCTCGGCGGATCGGTGACCTACGGCTTCCCCTTCCCCGATCCCGCCGACGCGTATCCGGCCCTCGCCGAGCGCGCGCTCGCGCACCGGATTCGGAATCGCCGCGTTCGCGTCCTCAACCTCGGCGGCAACGCCCACGCCTCGTATCGCCTCCCCTACATCTTGTGCGACGCGCTTGAGGCCGGCGCCGACATCGTCACGATCGACGTGGGACACAACGAGTTCCTGGAACCGCATTTCTACCGCGCGATTCTCGAGCGCCATCCCGCGTCGGTAAAGGCGCGGGAGCTGGCCGGCCACTCCGCCGCCTTTCGCCTCCTCAATTCGGCCCTCGTCACGCTTCGGGGACGATCGATCTCCGATTCCGAGAATGTAGAAGCCGCCAATCGCGATCTTTTCGGCAAGCCGATGTTCGGTGAAGAGATCCGCACGCTCGGCATCGCCTCCGATCCCCTGCACGCCGACATTGTCGGCACCATCGATCACCTCGAGATCTCGATCCTCGCGATGGTCCGTCAAGCGAAGGCCGCCGGCGCGATTCCGGTGCTCGTGACCGCCCCCTCGAACCTCGATTGGGAGCCTGCGGCCAGCCGCCCCTTGCGAGCCCAC
>NYZA01000025.1 GCA_002686955.1 Gemmatimonadota bacterium | reverse complement strand
GTGATTGGAAGCGGCAGGTACAGTGATTTCTACACGTCGGGATGGCTCTACGCGTTCCACCATGATGGTACGCCATTCGCTGCGGACACGGTTCTTGTGGAAATCGACCGCGGAATAGGTCCATTCCAAGTCGCCATCGCCAACTTGCAGGGAGACCGCCGCCCCGAAATCATGGTCAGCTGCGATCGTCCCCACCTCCACGCCTTCTCCGTCGACGGGCAGCCGATCGAAGGCTGGCCTCCGCCCAGCATCGGTGCCGTCGAAAACATGCCGGTCGCCATCGACGCGATCGACGGAGTGGCCCAGGCGATCGTCGTGAACGCGTACTCCGGCAATGTCGCCATCTACGACCCCTACGGGGAGTTCTATTCTCCATGGCCGCTGGGCTACGGCAGAGTCGGTTTTCAGTGTCAACCCCTCGTCGCCGACCTCGACGGCGACATCGATCTGGAGATCTTCGCCGGCGGCAGCCGCCCCTACATCTGGGCTCTCGAACAAGACGGCTCGAACGTAGAAGGCTGGCCCTACTACTCCGACGACCAAAACTTCGGCTCAGGCACCCTGGCCGACCTCGACGAAGATGGCGACACCGATATCGTTTTCCAAGGCTACGACCAACTGATCCACGTCTTCGACACCGCCGGCATCTGGGACTACAAACGGATCGAGTGCGGCACCTGGCTCTACGACAACTGGCACACCGGCTCCTACCACAAAGATCTCTACCGCGAGGCCGAGTCTGCCAACTCGATGATCGGCTTCGAAACCGTCGCCGACACTTCCGCCTGGGGCCACGGCGCCATCCGCTTCGCGGCCGAGGGCGCGCGCACCAAGGCGATCACATCGACGACAGAGATCAAAGTGCCCGCCACCCTCTATTATCGTACCGAAGTCCCCGTATGGGAGGAGTACAGCCTCTGGGTCCGCATCCGGCGCGATGACGCTTCGAAGGCCCGCCCCGATCTCGCCATCATGATCGACGGCGACAAACGCGTCGGCGGCGGTCACCGCGTCGCGGGCTCTCCCGGGCCCTGGGTGTGGTTCGAGATGGGGCGTTTGCCGCTGAGGGCGGGTGTGCACGACCTGCGCGTCCGCGCCCCGAAGCTACCGATCGTAATCGACCGCTGGATGCTCACAACGAGAACCCGCTTTCCTCTGCTCGCCGAGCAGCCGCATGCTTGGGAGTGAGAGACGAAGGGCGGGCTTGTCTCTGCACGCGTGATACGACGAGGCGGTCTTGAAGGCTTGCCTTGCAGCCCAGAGGTTCCACGCTCGAATAGCTCCGCGCTCGGTTCGGGGCGATCGCCCGCCCCATGCGGATCGTTCTCTTCGGATCGGCCGCCCGCGGCGAGATGCGCGCCAATAGCGATCTCGATGTTCTGGTGGTAATGCTCGACCGCACTCACCGGGGCCGAACCGCAGCACTCATCTACAAAGGTCTTTGGGGCTTCGGATTCGCAAAAGACATCGTGGTTGGAGACCCCGTGGCGAGTTGTCTTTGCGCGTGCTCTTATCATTAGTGTATGGAGCATATGGACGGGCATTGCGAGACGCACTCCCGAAACCCGGAGCAAGAGATGCAGCGGACGACGATCCTGACCTCGACGATCCTCCTTCTGGCGCTCAGCGCCGCCAGAGGCGAAGAGCTGATATTCGACAACGGAGATCCCAGTCTCGGCTACGGAGTCGCCGTTCTGAGCGAGCTGAACGCGCACAATCAAGCGGGCGACGATGTCGCCATCGACCAGAGCGTGTGGGTCGAGCGCATCGAGTGGTGGGGCACCGGAGAAGGGAACAGCTTCCGCCTGCGGGGCTTTCGGACCCGGCACGGCCTTCCGGAGTCGACTCCACGAATCGATCTGAACCTCGGCGAGGTCGAGGGTCGAGAGGTGAGCTTCGGCGGCGGTCCGGTCTACGAGTACAGCGTGGACCTGCCCCGGCGCCGCGTGCCCGCGGGTGAGTACGCCATCTCGATCGTCGAGCAGGGCGCCGGCATCGACTGGTTCTGGTCGGCCAGTTGCGAGGACGGCTGTGAATCGGCCTCGTTCCGACGGGTCGATGATGCGGACGAGTGGGGGGTCGGCAATTGGGAGATGGCGTTTCGTATCTACGGCACATTGCCGAATCGAACCGCCCATTGAACACCCGAGTCGTCCTCTTGGGAACCGGCACCCCCAACGCGGAGCCGGACCGGGCCGGCGCGGCCACCGCGATCGTCTCCGGTGACCGGGCATATCTCGTCGACCTCGGCGCGGGCGTGGTCCGCCGGGCCTCGGCCGCGTTCGCCGCCGGAATCGCGCAGCTCGCCCCGGGGCGACTGACCCGCGCCTTCCTCACCCACCTGCACTCCGACCACACGGTCGGCCTCCCCGACGCGCTCCTGACGCCCTGGGTGCTAGGCCGCCGAACGCCGCTCGAAGTGTGGGGGCCGCCGGGCACACAAAAGATGGCGGAGCTGATCCGTGCCGCTTACGCCGAAGATATCGGCGTGCGCACGACCGGATTGGAGCGCGCCGATCCGGCCGGCGCGGGTGTCGTGGTCCACGAAGTGGCGCCCGGAGTCGTTCATGAGGACGAGCGGGTGCGCGTCACGGCCTTCGAGGTCGAGCACGGCAGCTGGGAGCACGCCTACGGCTACCGCTTCGACGCGGCCGACCGGTCGATCGTCGTCTCGGGCGACACCGCCCCGTCCGAGTCGCTGGTAGCCGCCGCCCGCGGTTGCGACGTTCTGGTCCACGAGGTCTACTGCGACGCGACCCTCCAGGCCCAGCCCGCCCCCCGGCGGACCTACCACAGCAGCTTCCACACCTCCGCCGCGGAGCTAGGCCGGCTCGCCCAACGGATTCGACCCGGGCAATTGGTGCTGTACCACCAGCTCATGTGGGGATGCTCACCGGAGCAGCTCGTGGCCGAAGTAAAGCGAGAGTTCGGCGGGCCGGTGGTCTTTGGGCGGGATCTTGGGGTTTATTGAAGACAAAGGGGCGACACCAAACGCTGCACCCGAGAGATCTCGCATCACGCCGACGAGCAAAACTGAATCACAGGTTCGGGGACGCGGAGCCGCGGGGCATGCCTGGCCGCGAGAGGCGGAGACCAGCGAATCAGTGCGCGATCCTCCCCCCCTTCTTGATTCTCAGGAAGTACGCATTGAGCTCGAGGGGGAGCTGGGCTCTATCGGTGAGACGCTCCTCGATCGTCGTCGGGGAGGGTCAGCTCGCTCAGGGTCTCCACTAGCCGATCTCGAAACCGCTCGAGCCCTCGGGTCTCATCCGGGGTCAGACCCTCGGCTTTTCCAATCGCTTCGATCGAGAGCTGCCCGAGGAGCCAGACGAGCGTCAATGGTAAGAATCCTCCGTCCTTTCTCGGGGCGTCGCCGAGGGCACGAAGCAGGTCTCCGCCTCGGGCGAGGAGCTCGCGCACGTCGATCAGATGCTCGGGGGGCGTGGGGCACAGTATCGACATGGGGAGAGAATGCGCTCGGCGAGCGGCGGCCGGGCGAGCTATCGCGCGTCAGTCCCGGCCTGCCTCCCCAGCGCGTCGATCTTCTCCCCCTCCCCCCGGATCCGCCTCAGCACCGACCACGCATAGAGGGCCAGACCCACCACCGTCACGCCGTACGAGAGCGCAACATGGCACGCGATTCTGCCGGTCGTTTCCATCAGGAGCCCTCCAGCTCGATCGCGAGCCGCCGGTCCCGCAGCTCTTCGAGCAGGATCCGTTTGCCGAGGAGGAAAAGGGTGAAGAGGAAGAAGGTCCCCATGCCGAGGAAGAGGACCTTGTGCATCGTCGGGTCGAGGCCCGCTTTGGCGACGTTGCCGGGATGCAGGGTGCGGAACTTCTCGGTCGAGATCCTCACGAAGGGGATGTTGAGGGTGCCGACGATCGCCAGGATGGCGGCGAAGCGGGCGCCCTTTTCCCCCCCGCCGGCCAGCTCCCGCACGAGGCGGTAGGCGACGAAGGTCAGCCAGAGGATCAGGGTCGATGTGAGGCGGGCGTCCCACGTCCACCAGGCGCCCCAGACCGGCTTCGCCCAGAGGGGACCGGTGATCAATACGATCGCGCCCCAGAATACGCCGACTTCGGCCGACGCCACGGCGGTCGCGTCCCACGCGCGGCCGCGGTTCCAGAGGTAGGCGACGCTGCCGATGCCGGCAACGATAAAGGCGAGGAAGGCGTTGACGGCCGCGGGCACGTGCACATAGAAGATTCGCTGAATCGCACCCTGCACCACCTCCTCGGGCGCCACGAAGAAGGCCGCGTAGAGATGCACGCAGAGGAGAACGAGGGCGGCACTCCCCGCGACATTGCTGCCTCGTTTCAGCAGATTCAGGAAGGGGTTGGAGTCCACGTCACTCCTCTAGGGCGAATTCGAAAAGAAGAAAACCGGCGGTCAGAAAGACGCCATCGTAAGCCAGCATCAGTTGAAACCAGAAGAGCAGATCGCCCCAGCCCGCCCCGTGGAGCAGGGCGGTGGTCGCTCGCACGGCGCCGATCAGGATCGGGGCCGCCAGGGGGATGAGGAGCAGAGGCAGAACGAGCTCTTTGTGCCCGGTTCCGCCGGCCACCGCGGTCATCAGAGTGCCGACCGCGACGTAGCCCGCGCTGCCGAGGAACGCGAGCGAGGCGAGAAGCAGCCACTGTTGCGGGCTCAGCACCATCGAGAAGAAGAGCAGATGGAGGGTGAGCAAGAAGGCCTCGACGACGAGCAGCACCGCGAGATTGGCGGCGAACTTCCCGAGGTAGATCGCACCGCGATCGATCGGGCTCACGAGCAGCCCTAGGATGCACCCGTCGTTCCGCTCCATCGAGAGGCTGCGCTCGAGCGCCAGATTGCCCGCGAAGAGGAAGGCCGCCCAGAGCACGCCGGGGGTCATCGCGATCGGATCGCGCTCGTCGGGGTGGAATCCGAGGTTGAAGACGACCAGGATCAGCACGCCGAATACGCCGGCTGCGGTGAGCATCTGTTTGGAGCGAAGCTCGACCGCCAGGTCTTTGGCGGCGATGAGGCGGATGTCTCGGAGCAGCTCGGTCATGAGGGGGCCGCCTCGGCCCGTGGTGGTCCGGCGAGAAGCGCGTCGAGGTCGGCGGCGGAGAGCTCGGCTGTCGGCCCGTCGAAGGCGATGCTGCGTCGATCGAGCACGATGACCCGATCGGCCAGCTCCCGGGTCGCGCCGAGATCGTGGGTGGTCAAGAGGATCGAGCGATCGGCGTTCTTGAGGCGGGCCAGAAGCTCGCGCAGAAGCCGAGTCGCGCGTAGGTCTAGACCGCTGAAAGGCTCGTCGAGCAGCAGGAGCTCGGGGCGGTGCAAAATCGCTCTCGCCACGCCGCTGCGCTGTCTCCATCCGCGCGAAAGGTGGCCAATGCGGGTGTCGCCGAAGCGGCGTAACTCCAGCTCGGCCATCACCTCGTCGACGCGCGCATCGGGCAGACGGTGAATGCGGGCATGGAGGAGCAAGTTCTCCCGGACGGTCAGCTCCGAGTAGAGAAAGGTGTCGTGAGAGACGACACCGATGCGGGAGCGGTGGCCGGGGTCGCGGCGATCGAAAGGCGCCCCTCGCATCAGAATTCGGCCGCCGTCGATCCGCGCCAGGCCGGCGAGGCAGTTCAGGGTAGTCGTCTTGCCGACCCCGTTCGCCCCGAGCAGCGCCGCGACCTCGCCCGTGCGAAGATCGAAGGAGATCGACTCCAAGACGCGGTGCGGGCCGAAGCGCTTCGTCAGTCCATCGATCCGCAGATGCGAGGCGCTCACCCCCGCGCCGCCGGTTGCGCGAGCGACGCTCCGCACGAGGCGCAGTAGCGGTCCTTGCGCCGCACCGTGGCGCCACATTCGGAACAGACCGGCGCGGAGGCTCCCCTCTTCTTCGCCCCGGCGGAGCGGCGGGCATCGAGCTCCTTGGTGATCGCCACCCCCCGCGCCCTCAGCTCGTCCCTGAGCGGCCGGTAGTCCTCGTCCGAGAGCTTGCCCATCTGATGATCGAAATCGAGATCGCGGACCGAGCGCAGAAGCGCCGCCCGTTCCCGTTCGAGGTCCGCCAGCGGATCGATCCGTATCTCCGCCGCCGCTTCGATCCCACCGCGGAAAGGCGCGAGCACCCAGAGCAGTACGAGCGCCAAGGCGCCAATTCCAATGCTCAGCACGACGAGAGGATCGGCCCCCGCCCGCCGCGCGCGCGCGGAATCCGAGAAGGCGATTCGCACCCTCTCCCCGGCCCGCGCTCCCGCCCGCGACCAAGAGGAATAGGGAACACCGTGCACCCCTTCCGGAGCCTCGAGCGATACCCAGCCCTCGCCGACCAGCCCGCCAACCCCCTCCGCCACGTGCAGATCGAGGCGCTCCACCGGGTAGTCGAAGCTGCGCGTGAGCGGAGCGAGGGGCGCCCCAGCCGGCAGCGAATAGCCGATCAGCCCGGTGGTCTCACCCGGATAGAGGGGCCCGTGGTAGCTCGCTCGTCCGTCGACCGCCTCGATCAACCCGGTCAGAAAGCCGCCACCATGGTGCAGATCGCCCGCCCCCGGGAAAAGGGCCAGCCCGAAGCTCACCGCCCCCGGCTCGGCCGGCATGAAAGCGCGATCTCCCGAATTGCGAAAGGCGATCGACTCTCGAACGTGATGCCCGCCCTCATCGGAGCGCTCGATTACGGTGTGAACGCGCGCAATCTCGATTTCAGAGGGATCGCTCGTCGCATCGTAGACCCGAATATCGAGATCGAGGCTGCTCTCCCCCTCTTCGAAGCTCGCGAAATCGGTGATATAGGGAACGCCCTCGAAGCGAGCTCCGACCACATAAGAGGCATCGGGATCGCGATCAAGCCCTTTGAACACGAACGATCCGGCGTTGTCGGTCCGGGCGTTCAGGGCCGGTTCGTCGCCCGACTGCCGGGGAGAGAGAAGGTTCACTTCGATGCCGGCGACCGGCGCACCGCCCGGTGTGCGATTCTCCATCCGTCCCACGATGGTGCCGTCGTTCGGTGTGCCCAGCGCCGATCCCGCGACGAGAAACGCGCAAGCGACGACTTCTACTCTACGCATCGAGCTCCTCCAGATCCGCTTCGAATCGCGCCGCCTCCTCCTCGCTCACCGATGCCCCCCCGGCCGCCGGTGCCGGAGCAATCGACCACCGTCGCACGACCCGAACCAGTCCGGCCAGCGAGAGGATCACGATCATAGGCGGCACCACCCAGAGCAGAAGCCCCGCTCCGCTGAACTTCGGCGAGGCCCTGAAGCGCTCGCCATGCGTGGCCAAGAATGCCTCCTTCGCCTGGCCCGCGTCGAGCCCCGAGCTCAGCAAGCTGTCGATCTCGCTCCTGTACCCTTCGGCGTAGCCGCAGACACAATCGCCCAGCACCCGCATGCAATCGTCGGGGCAGGGGCAGATCACCTCGCCGGCCACCTCGCTCACGCGAGGGGCCCGTGCTGAAACTGGTGACACCGAGAGCAGAGCGAGGGCGACGACGGTTGCCAAAAAGAACACGCTAGCCCGCATGAACCAGCCCCTCGCTCTTCGCCACGGCCGCATGCGGCTCCCCGCGCCGACCCCTCTCCGGCCACAGGCTCACCGCCGAACCGATCAGCATGATGAGCCCTCCGGCCCAAACCCAGCCCACGAGCGGATTGATATGCACTTTGAGAATCGCCTCGTCCGAATTGTCGGTGAAGCCGCCGGGAATCAGATACACATCTTCGAAGAGACGCGAGTGAATCGACACCTCGGTCGTCGGCTGGTTCTGTCGCTCATAGAAGCGCCGCTCCGGCATCATGACCGCCAACCCCTCGCCATCCTTGTAGAGCTCCGCTTCGACCCGCCGAGCACTGTAGTCTGGCCGGTCGACGGCATGGTTGGAGACGAAGCGGATCTCGTACCCCCCGGCGGCAAGACTCTCACCCGATTTCAGGAGCGCTTCCGCCTCTTCATCGAAGGCCGAGCCGGCGATCCCGGCGAACATCGCGGTGACCCCCACGTGCACTACATAACCCCCATAGCGCCGCCGATTTCGCGCCACCAAGGAAACAAAGGCCCGCCCGATCGTCTCGCCGTGCGCCCTCTTGCGCGTCCGCGCCCCGCGAACGAACTCCTGCACCACGGTGGCCAGCACGAAGGCGCCGGCGCCAAGCGTCAACATCGCATAAATATGTGGCTTCTCGGACGCATCCACCCATCCCCCACCGATCCCCCACGCAACGAACAACACCATTCCACCGACTCCGACCACCGCCGGCACCGTGAAACTCCGCCTCAAATTCGCCGCCGACGCCCGCCGCCACGAGATCAGGGGCGCGATCCCGGCGAGCGCGAGCACCATCAAAAAGATAGGGATCTCGAGCTCGTTATAGTAGGGAGCGCGAAATGTGGTGGAAACACCCGTAAACGCACGGCTGATCGGCTCACCCACCGTCCCCAGAAACACCACGAAGCAGGCCGCCACGAAAAGCCAGTTGTTGAAAACGAAGCTCGCCTCTTTCGAGAGAACCGATTCGAGACGATTCACACTTCCGAGCATCGGCGCCCGCCGAATCATGATCCAAACAAAGAGGATGAGGCAGAGAATCAGAAAGCCGAGGAACCACCAGCCGATCGGTGACTGGGCGAAAGTGTGTACAGACTGAACGAAGCCTGAGCGCGTAAGAAAAGTGCCGAAAACGGAGAGCCAGAAGGTCAGGAACACCAGGATCATGTTCCAGATCTTCAGCATGCCGCGCTTCTCTTGAATCATCACCGAGTGCAGATAGGCCGTTCCGGTCAGCCAGGGCATCAACGACGCATTTTCGACCGGATCCCAAGCCCAGTAGCCGCCCCAGCCGAGCTCCTCGTACGCCCACCACGCACCGAGCAGAATGCCGGCGCCCAGAAAGGCCCAGGTCGTCAGGGTCCAACGGCGCGAAATCCGTATCCAGCGCTCGTCCAGACGCCCCGTCGCCAGCGCACCGACCGCGAAAGCCATCGGCACCGTCGTTCCAACGAAGCCGATGTAGAGCAGCGGCGGGTGGATGACCATGCCCGGGTTCTGGAGCAGCGGATTCAGCCCCATTCCGTCGAAAGGCACCGCACTCGGCGCGAAGGCATCGAAAGGGTTCGAGAGATAGGTGATCACGCCGAGGAAGAAGAGGTTCACGAAGGCGAAAGTGGCCGTCGCCCATGGCATCAGATCGCGATTCTTGCTGCGGTTGCGGAGCAGGATGATCGATGCGTAGGCGGCGAGGATCCAGCTCCAGAGCAGAAGCGAGCCGGCCATGCCGCCCCAGACGGCGGTGACCGCATAGAGTCTCGGCTGCGCGCTGCTGGAGTGATGGGCCACGTACTCCAGGCTGAAGTCGTTGCTGTAGAAGGCCCAGGCCAACCCCGCGATCGCCAGGCTCAGAGCCGCGAAGACCCCGTGGCTCGCCCGCTCCGCGACGGCGAGGAGGCGCGGATCCCCTCGCCAGGGCGCCAGACGCGTCCACACCATGCCGCAGAGCACGAGTCCCAGGCAGGCGAAGGCGGCTCGGCCGGTCCAGTCGAACTCGGTCAAGCCCGGAATCGCCGCGACAACAGCCCCCGCGAGGACCGCGATCCCGACCGACGAACCCTTACCGCGCGACCGCGGTCGGTCCCGTGCATCGAAGCCGGCGATCAGCGCCGCGATCAGCGCGAAAACGGAGAGCACCAGAGCGGAGAGGAGGGCATATTGCCCGAGCTCAGCCATTGGGAGATCTCTTTCGTCGGGCCTGGATCAGGCCTCGCCGGCGGATGCCGATTCCGCTGTTTCGTACTTGGTGGGGCACTTCGCCATCACGCTCGTGGCATCGAAATGCCGCTCGCCCGTGAACCTCCCCTCGACGACCACGTCGGCACCGTCCCGAAAGAGATCGGGAAGGTCGATCGACCCGTAGGTCACCGGAAAGGAGCGCTCTCCGTCGGTGATGGTGAAATGAACCCGGGTTTCGGCGTCCTCCCGACGAATCGACCCGGCCATGACACTTCCATTGATCCGCACCCCGTTTCCGGCCGCGATCTGTCCGCTCTCGAGCCCCGTCCAGCATTCCGACACGGTGGTGTAGTAGGTAAAGGTGCCCACCCCCTCATCGACTGTTCGGTAGAGGTTGTAGGCGAGCAGCCCAAGGAAGAACGTGATGATCAGACTACCGGCGGCGAATCGTCTGCGTGCGGGCATGGCAGGCCTCTCCAAGCGTCGTTCGATGCAGCCGATCAGACTATCACGGGGGTCGCTCGTGGCAAGGAAAGAGCGGATTGCGGGCGTTAAAGAGTGGTCGCGTTTCTCCTCTCCGGCCCTTTCCTCTCTCGGCGGGGTCGGCATGGGGACGCAAAGGCCATCGACGCGCGATGTAGACGCCTGGCTTCGGCCCACCTCCGAGTTGCGGCGGGCCGCGGCCGGAGTAGCCCGGCGGGAGGGGCTGCCCGAGACATGGCTCAATGATGGCGTCAAGGGCTTCCTGAGCCCTCGGGGCGACTTCGATCCCTATCTCGGACCTCGAGCATTTGCGGGTGTTCACAGCCACGCCGCAGTACCTGCTGGCGATGAAATGCGCTGCATTCCGAATCGGCGAAGGTTTCCGGGATGAGGCCGACGTGCGCTTTCTACCGCGCTGCCTCAACATCGAACGATATGAAGAGGCCGAGGCGATCGTGCTCCACTATTTCGAGAAGAGGCATCTTCCTCAAAAGACCTAGTATGCGCTCAAGGAACTGCTGAGCGGTGGGCTCGAACCTGTCGATCGTCGATTTCCCATGGAAGTACATCCACCACGAGGGGGGTCTCCGGCACGAGCTCTACAGCCTGCGGGACGATCCCGGCGAGCTGACGAACCTCGTAGCCTCTAAGGACGGAGTGCGTGAGCGGATGCTCGCGATTCTCTCTCGCCGCATCAGCGACCCCGGCTCCGGGTCACACGCCCCCATGCCGGAAGAAGATATCGAGCGCCTGCGCGCGCTCGGATATGTGGATTAGGAGGCTGTCGCGCGTGTCCACCGAATGCCCCGGCTGCGCCGTCACCATCGAACGAGACACTTCGACCTGTCCCATCTGCGGCTACGAGTTCCCGCGTCATCCGGCCCGATTCCGGATCTTGACGGTCGCGGCCCTGGCGGGCTTCGCGCTCTTCCTTTTCGCCGGCCTGGGGCGTGGCTGCGGAGGTCCTTGAACGGGGTGTGAAGATCTCATCCGTCGAGCTCGACCAGAATCAGCAACTGCTGCTCGAAAAGCAGCTCTCGTAGCCGTTCCCGCCCTATCAGCTCGATCGGGTAATCGGCCGCGACGCGAACCGCCTCGTCGGTGAAGAAGCCGGTGCTCACGAGCACGGCTTTGTTCGCCTGGACCGCACGCAATGTGTCGCCGAGCCCGACCACTTGCGGACCATCCACCGTTTCTTCCCCCGACGCTATGCAATGGAAGAGGTAGACGCCCCCAACCAGAGGACGCTCGTCTCGCGCCAAGATGTCGAAGGCGTCGTCCGACACCTGCTCCGATGAGAGGGGATCGAGACCGATCTTGTCCAGCACGCGCCGCACGATCCCCTCGAGGCGCTCGGCGTCGAGCCGGCCCAGCCGGGTACTGATCTCGTCTTGCCGTCCGGCCATGACTCGATCGCGCTCGGTCGAGACGGAAACGGCCCCTCGCCGCGCGAGGGCGATGACCGCGAGCCCGATCAACGAGGCGATCGCGACGAGAACGAGCAGGGTCACCGGATCATGTCGTCGATGATCTTCTGCTCTTCGCCCCTCTCGAGGTGACGATCATTGGCGAAGGCCTGGGAGAGCCCCCACCAGGTCGCGAATCCCAGAACGAAGAGCATGCCCACGATCGGGATGTTGTCCGGCTTCGTCACGATTTCCAGGAAATGTTCCATCGCTCGTTTCCATCGGTTCGGCCAGTCGGCCGATGAGGCGGTTGCCATCGGCCCCGGTCACGTCGACCATCGCGATCTTCCCCGCCCGCGCTCCGCCGCCGCGGATAGCGACCCGAAGATAGTGCGAGGAGAGTCCGGGAGCATACCTGGTCTCGGGCTCGCCGCGGCCCTCGATCAGCACTCCGATTCGCCGCCCCACGAACGTCGCCGCGTAGGTACGGTCTTTCCGCGCCAGCAAAAAACGCAGCAAGGCCGCCCGCTCCGTCCTCGTTCGATCCGCCACCTGATCCGTCATGGCCGCGGCTTCGGTTCCGGGCCGCGCGGAGAATGGGAAGACGTGGCCATAGCTCCACGGCCCCTCGCTCAGCATACGGCGGGTCGCATCGAAGGCCTCTTCATCTTCCCCCGGAAAACCGACCAGAAAGTCGCCGCCCACGCGAATCGACGAATCGACCGCATAGAGACGGTCTACCAGGCGGTCGATCCGCGCCCGCCTCGATCCGCGCTTCATCCGGCTCAAGATGCGATCATCTCCACTCTGAACCGGAATGTGGACGTGCCGCGCGAGCTTCGGGTGCCCACCGACGAGCTCGATCAAGTGGTCGTCGTAGTCCTGCGGCCCCACCGAGCTCAGCCGGATCCTCTCGAGGCCGTCGATCTTCGCCAGGGACTCGACCAGACGCGCCATGGTCGGCCGCCCCTCGATGTCTCGTCCCCAGGCGCCCGGATCGACACCGGTGAGCGAGATCTCGGCGTAGCCCGAATCGACGAGGGCGCGGGCATGCGTCGTCACGCTCTCCTCGTCGAGCGATCGACTCGCGCCGCGCACCGACTTCACGATGCAAAAGGTGCACCGATAGTCGCAGCCGTCCTGGATCTTCAAGAAGGCGCGGCTCTGATCGCCGAAGCCTGTCAGCGGCGTCCGGGCGAACGTCGATCCCTCGCTTTCGACATCGAGGACCGTCCCACCCTCCGCATCGCCCTCCAAGAGCTCCGGAATCGCCAGCTTCGCGCGATTCCCCACCACGAGATAGACGCCGGGGATTTCGACGATCGCCTGGGCCTCTCGCTCGGCATAACAGCCGGTGACGACCACCCTCGCGTGCGGTGTCGTTCGCAGCACGCGGCGGACCAACTGGCGCGACTTGTAGTCCGAACGGGCCGTCACGGTACAGCTGTTGATCACGACCACGTCGGCCGGCGACCCGAGGGGCACGATCTCGTAGGCACGCGCCTCGAAAGCCTCACCGAGCGCGTGGCTCTCGTAGGTGTTGAGCTTGCAGCCCAGCGTCGCGAAGGCGACGGTTCGCATCAGCTGCGTCCCCTCGCCGGCCTACGCGATCGTCGAGCGCCGCCGCCCGCGCAGATCCGCACGACCATCTCACGCCCCCGGGAACGTCGCGCAAGGGCTCCCCCGCCGGTGCTCTTCAGATCGAGATCGGCCGACAGAAGCTCCGCCAGCACGAAGTGCAGTCGGTCGATATCGCGCCGACCACGCGGACCTTTCTTCCACATGCCCAGAAAGCGCCAAGCGGCCGCTCCGACCACGGCCAGGGGGTCCTCTCCGCCCGCACACAGGCGATCGTAGAGATCGAGCGCCCTGTCGAGCTCCGAGCGCGCCATCGTATCGACCAGCTCGAATACGTTCGGCTCCCGGGCGGCCGGCACCAAGGCGACCACATCGGCCTTCTCGATTCGGCGGCGCTCCCCGACGTAGTCGGCCAGCTTCTCGATCTCGAGCGCGAGCGCCGTGAGGTCCTCTCCCCGCGCGGCGAGGAGAGCATCGGCGGCCCGGGGGTCGATCTCGATCTCGTGCCGGGCGACCTCCCGCTCGATCGCCCTGAGCGCGTCTCTCACACTCGGGCGCTCGGCGGAAACGAATAGCGCGCGCTCCAGCACTAGGGCCTTCTTCTTCTCCGTTGGAGTGAGCTTGGCGGTCTCGATCAACACCAAGGTCGAGGGAGGC
>NYZA01000024.1 GCA_002686955.1 Gemmatimonadota bacterium | reverse complement strand
TGGAGCGCTCGGGCTATAACTGGCTGGGCTGGAGCTGCGTCGTATCGATGCTCTTCGCGCTCATCTCCGGGATCTGGCTGACCTTTAGGGGCATTTCCGGGATCTACTGGCTCTGGCTGTCCCACACGGTGATCTCGCTCTACGGTTTCGCCGCGCTTGGCCTCTATATCTTCCTGACGGTGAAGCTGTGGATGGGCGAGATGGTCGGCAAGCCGAAAGCGCAGGCTTTCCTGGGTCGGACCTTGTGGAAGATCGGCGCGAAGGTCGCCGTGGGAAGTGTCGTTCTAGTGGCGGCGAATATCGCCTACGCCGCATTCTACGAAGAGCCGCCGGTGGACCGGGTCGTCGAAGGATACAGCTATTCCTTCGGCGACGACCCCTTCTACCCGAGCCGGGTGCAAACCGCCTCGGGCGGGTTCTACGAACCGGTCCATTTTCTCCGTTCGGAGACCTGCGGCATCTCGGGTTGTCATGTCGAAACTCTGGTCCAATTCAAGGATTCGGTCCACTACCGCACGCCGACGCCGATCTTCGGGGCCGTTCAGTCGCTCTTCATGGAGGAGGCCCGCCAAGGCCAGTTTCTCGGTTCCCGTGGCAGCCTCCAGATCGACGAGATGCGGGACATCCACGAGGGGCGCGAGAGCTTTCGCTTCTGCGCCGGCTGCCACACTCCGGTGGCGCTGATCGCGGGCGAAATCGACAGGGGCGCGGGGCTGCCCAGCTTCGAAGAATGGGAAGGGGATTCCTGCATTCTCTGCCACCGGATCGCTTCCATGGGTGATGTGGTCGGCGGAGGTGGAGGCGATTATTCCGTCGCCCCACCGCCGAACCGTTACCTTTTCGCGTTCTCGGACCATCCAGTCGGGCGTTGGCTCAATAAGACGCTGATCAACAACAAGCCCGAGCACCATATGGCGATGTTCGATACGCCCTTCTACGAAACATCGGAATATTGTGTCGGCTGTCACAAGCGGCTCCAATTCTCGTACTGGGAGGCGAGCCCGTACAACCATCCGCCACCCGGTGAAGAGACGAAGGAGTGTCAGGACTGCCATATGCCGCAGGTGGCGACACACAACGATGTTTCGGCACTTGAAAAGGGGACGATCTCCGACCACCGTACGCTCGCGGCCAATCTGGTCACACCGATGCTCTACGGCCTCGAGGAGCAGGATCGCCTCACGCGCGAGTTCATGAAGAACGACAATATGGTGCTCGACGTGGTAGCGCCCGCCGAGATCCAGCCGCACGATAGGCTGGAGTTCATCGTTCGCGTCATCAACAAAGGGGTGGGACATATCTTCCCCGCCGGCCCAGAGGCCGATCTGATCGAATCCTGGACCGAGGTGACCGTCACGGACGGCTCTGGAGAGCAGCTTCTCAGCTACGGGCTGCTGGACGAAAACGGCCACCTGGATCACGACTCGACCTATGTCTATACGGTCATGCCGCACGATCAGGATGGTCGCGCACTGGAGCTCGACCGGCACCGCAACTGGATGTTCAGCGAAGACAAACTGCACGTCGTGCCGGCCAAGTACTACGACGAATTCCCCTTTGCGGTCGATCTCGCGGAAAGTGATGTCATCGGTCCGATCAAGATCGACGCCCGACTTCGATTCCGGAAGTTCAATCAGGCGTTCCTCGATTTCGCCGCCGAAGCCGGATTCGCGCCGAGACTGGAAGCGCCGGTCGTGGAGCTCGATGTTGTTTCGGCGAATGTCGAATTCACCGACGATCCGGTTGTCGCCGAGCGGGCCGCGGGAGAGTGGTTGGCCAAGCTCGACGGGTCGGATGACATCGATCTCGCGGCCTACACGAAGAAGCCGAATTTCGATGACCACCTTCTCGCGACAAAGCTCTCTCTCGAGAGCCGCATTCGACTCGTGGACGCGCAGGCCCTGTACGCAAAAGGGCGTTACGAGTCCGCGTTGGCGATTCTCGACGAGCTTTCGGATCGCGACGTGCAAGAACGGATGTGGTTGGCACGCCTTCGCAGCGCCCTCGTCGAAGCGGTGCAAGAGAGGCGAGAGCAGCCGGTCGGCGACGTGGTCGATCCCTTCGGCGGCGGTGATTCCGGCTGATCGATCGAACCGATTCGGATTTGGGACTCGGCCGAGGTCCTATTGGTCTCCGCGTCGGCGCGGGCGTTTCGCCTGCGTTCGCGCGCTCGCTTCGTCGGCGTCCACGAAGCCGTCCCCATTCCGGTCGATGCGATCGAATACGTGAAACTCCCTCCACGAAACGCGCTGGTCTCCGTCTCGATCCAGTCCCTGTATCAGGAATGGCGTTTCACCCTCGGCGCTCTCTGAGCGTACGGCGCGTCTGGCCAGCAGTCTGCCCAGCTCTCCCTGTTTCACGATGAATACCGCCAGCGCCAATCCGGCGATGCCGGCCATGACGACCAGAATGCGCGAGATGGCGGTATCGACCCGCTTCCGTCTCGCTTTCTTCCTTGCCCTTCGATTCGCTTTCATCGATCGAGATCGCTCATTGCGACTCCGGCTTGTCGTCGACCGGCTCATCGCTGCTTGGGACGAATTCCAGTAGGTCTTCCATCCCCCACCGCCGCGACCGGTCTCTGGTCCCGAGCCTTTTGCCGCGCAACGCGCTCCCCGGAGCTCCTCCTCCGAGATCGAGAAAGCCATCGCCATCCTTGTCCAGTCGATCGAAAAGCCGACGCGAACCCGGGAACTCACTGGGAGAGACCCGCATATCTCCGTCGCGGTCGTGCGCGGGGAGTGGCCGGATCTGCTCTCCACCCTGGCTTCCGCCGCGAGCCGGTTCCCGGAGCGAGACCCGGTTTTCGGCGCGGGCCTCCGCGGTGTCGAGGAAGAAATCCCCGTCGCGATCGAGGCGCTCGAAGATATGGAATTCGTCGCGAGAGATGCGCTCATCCCCGTCTCGGTCCAGGCCCAGAATGAGAGGAGGCAGCCCTGACTCGCCATCCACCGGTCCATCGCCCCCGAGAAACCCCCACTCCATGCCCGCCGGTCCCCCGGGCGACAGAACGAAAACCAGCAAAGCCACCCACGACACCAACGTCGCTCCGGCCAGTACGCGTGTTCTATTTCGGTTCGGTCTTGGTGTCATCTGCGATTCTTGGCGCTGCTACCGCTCGTGTGGAGCCCATCTTACGCCACCGATCCTCGTGGGCCGAAGGAGGTCTCGCTTCGATGCGGGAGCTCAATCCGAGACCTTCCGGCAAGGGTCGCGGAATCGGGCGTTCCCCCCGCTCCTCCAAGCGTTGATTGAGGAGGTCGAGCGCGCCGGCGAACGCCTTTCCTTCGTAATCGTCCTCCTCGATCGCCGCCTCGAGCAGATCACGATCGATGATCTCGCCGCCCGTCAGCTCCAGGTAAGAGGCGAAGGCTCTGATGAAGAGTGCAGCGCCGAATGCCGGGCTCGGTGCGTCCGCGTTCCGGTGCTCCGATGACACGGCACCATCTTCTTCGCCTCCGGTGGAAGAGCTCTGATCCGCATCGATCGACGCCCCCTTCTCGCTTCCGCATCCGATGAGCAACGCCGCCCCAAAGCTACAAAACCGGCCTCTTGTCGGAGTGCGCATCGCGATCGCCCTTTCCGATTGGAAGATCTCCGGCCGACCGTAGCATGGAGCCGGGCGGCGGATCCTGGGGACCCTCGTGCGGTTGCGACCAAGTTCGAGTACACCTAGTATTGGAACCCTACCGCCGTAGATCGAAGCGAGTAGTGGCTTGGAAGCTGGAAGTCAGGTCCCATGGAATTCGTGCGAGGAGCTGTGCGGATCGAGCGGGGCGAGAATTGGGAATCGAAGTACTTCTGGTTGGGGTTGGCGTTCACGATCGTCGAGTCGTTGGTGGGGCTCTACTTGCTCTTCATCGACGAGCTGACCCACCTCGACATGACGCTGCTCCTCTTCCATATCTTGGCGGGCTTCCCTTTCGTTCTTCCCTGCATCATGTTCTGGCGCAGGCACCGCCGCTACGTCTCGATCGTCGATCGGCCGGGTTACGCATGGTTCGGCTGGAGCTGTGTACTGTCGCTGGTATTCGCATTCATCTCAGGAGCCTGGCTGACCTTCAGGGGGATCACGGGGATCCGTTGGCTCTGGCTTTCCCACACGGTGATCTCGCTCTACGGGGTCGCGGCAATGGCTCTCTACGCCTTCGTGACGGTTCGACTCTGGATGGGAGAGCTGGACACAAAGCCAAGTGCGCAGGCGTATCTGCGACAGAGTTTGTGGAGGATCGGCGCCAGGGTCGGCGTCGGCGCCGTGGTGCTCGTGGCGGTCAGCGCCGCCTTCTCCACCCTCTATGAAGAGCCTCCGGTGGACCGGATCGTCGGAGGGTACAGCTACCCCTTCGGTGACGACCCTTTCTACCCGAGCCGCGCTCAGACCGCATCCGGTGGATTCTACGAACCCGTACATTTTCTTCGCTCGGAAAGCTGCGGCATCTCCGGCTGCCACGTCGAGACCCTCAACCAATTCAAAGAGTCGGCACATTATCGCACTACGACGCCGGCTTTCGACGCCGTCCAGTCGGTCTTCATGGAAGACGCCCGGCGAGGCGAATTCCTCGGCAACCGCTATGCGCACCGAAGCGGCGAGGAGCGCGAATCCCATGTAGGGCGCGAGAGCTACCGATACTGCGCCGGATGCCATACTCCAGTCGCGCTTTTCGCGGGAGAGGTCACCCGAGGCGCGGGCGTGGCGAACTTCGAGAGGTGGGAGGGGGACTCCTGCATTCTCTGCCACCGGATCGTTTCGACGGGCGATGTGGGGAGTGGGGGAGGGGGCGACTACTCGATTGCGCCACCGCCGAACCGCTATCTCTTCGCCTTCTCCGACCATCCTATCGGCCGTTGGCTAAACAAGACCCTGATCAACAACAAGCCCGAGCACCACAAGGCGATGTTCCGGACGCCGCTTTTCGAGACCTCGGAGCACTGCGTCGGCTGCCATCGCCGGCTCCAGTACGCCTACTGGGCGGCGAGCCCCTACAACCACCCTCCCGCCGGAGAGGAGAGGAAGGAGTGCCAGGACTGTCATATGGCACAAGTGGAGACGAGCAACGACGTCTCCGCCTACGAGAAGGGGACGATCGCCAACCACCGCACGCTTGGGTCAAACGTGGTCACCCCAATCCTCTACGGCCTCGAGGAGCAGGAACGTCTCACGCGCGAGTTCATGAAAGACGGCCACATGGTGCTCGATGTGGTGGCGCCCGAAGCGATCCGACTCGGCGACGAGCTGGAGTTCGTCGTGCGCGTCATCAACAAGGGCGTGGGCCACATCTTTCCCGCCGGCCCGGCGGCCGACTTGATCGAATCGTGGATCGAGGTGATCGTCACCGCCGGCTCGGGCGAGAGGCTCCTCACCTACGGGCTCTTGGACCGCGACGGGCACCTCGATCGCGACTCGACTCACGTCTATACGGTGGCGCCGCACGATCAAAAGGGGCGTGCTCTGGAGCTCGACCGGCACCGAAGCTGGCTCTTCGCCGAAGACCGACTGCATGTCGTTCCGGCCAAGTACTTCGACGAGCTCCCCTTCTCCGTGGATCCGGCCGGTCACGATGCCGTAGGTCCCTTCCGGATCGCCGTCCGGCTCCGATTCAGGAAATTCAACCAGGCGATCCTCGATTTTGCCGCCGAGGCCGAGCTCATTCCACAGATCGATGCACCGGTCGTGGAGCTCGACACCGCATCGGCGAGCGTCGAGCTCACCGATGACCCGGCGATCGCCGAGCGCGCCGCGCGGAAGTGGTTGGCGAAGCTCGAAGGCGCGGATGATGGTGCCCTCGAGGGCTACACCAAGAAGCCGGATTTCAACGACTATCTGATCGTCAAAAAGCTCTCACTCGAAGGCCGGATTCGGCTGGCGGATGCGCAAGTGCTCTACGGCGAGGGTCGCTCCGACGCCGCGCTTCTCATTCTCGAGGACCTGTTCGGAGACGATCCCGCAAGGCGACAGTGGCTGGACCATCTGCGCTCCACCGCCACCGGTACGGTCGGTGGGGACCGGTCGTCGATCACCAGCTTCCGGCATCCCCCGCCGCCCACCTCTTCGCCGCCTTCAGCAAGCTCCTCCGGTCGTTCGGCAGCCGCCCGTCAATCACCTCTCCCATGAGCCATCGCTGGGCGAGGCCCACCGTCGGACCGCGCAGACCGAGCAGGCTCACCAGCTCCCCGCCTCGCAGAGCCAAGTCGTGCGGCGACAGCGGCATATCGTGCGCCAGCTCTTCGATGCGGGCTTCGAGCAGGTCGATGGCGGCATCCTCTTCACCGCCGGCGTGCGCGGCGCGATCGGCCCGATGCAGCAGGAGCAGGCGCCGCATTCTCTTCAGACTGCCCACCCGTGTCAGAAAGCGGCGCAGTGCACGATCCGAAGCGTCGGCGCGCAGGTAGACCAGGTGGTGCCGAACGAGCGCCAGCACCTCGCCGACACCGCCTCGCGGGAATCCCGGGGCGGATGAGATGCGCAGGCGCGACATCGCCCGTCTCGCCATCCGCGCGCCCTCTCTCTCATGGCCGTGGAAGTGGCCGACCACCCGTCCTTCGCGGTTCGGATACTCGCTGAAAGAGCTCGGCTTCGCCACGTCGTGGAGCAGAGCCGCCATCCGCACGACGATATCGTCGCTGCGTGCCGCCGCCTCGTCGACGGTCAGCAGTGTGTGCTCGTCCACCGGCAGATGGTGGTGCGGGCTCTTCTGGTCGAAGCCGACCCCCGCCATGAGCTCCGGCACCAGCCACCGCATCGCGCCCACATCGAAGAGCAAACGCAGCCCCAGGGATGGGCGCATCGAGCACGAGAGCAGCTTGATCAGCTCGCTCGCCATCCGCTCCGCCGCGACGGTCTCGAGCAGCGGAGCCGCCTCGGTCATCGCGGCGCGCGTCGCTTCGTCCACCACGAGCTCGAAACGGGCGACGAAACCGGCTCCTCGCAGGACTCGCAGGGGATCCTCGCGAAAACGCTCCAGCGGCACCCCGGCCGCGCGCAAGAGCCCCTCTTCCAGATCGTGCCGTCCGCCGAGCGGATCGACAAGATCCCCCGAGGGCAGCTCCACGGCGATCGCGTTGATCGTGAAATCGCGCCGAGCCAGATCCTCTTCGATGGCAAGATCCGGCTCCCCCTGAACCTCGTAGTCCCGATGGCCCGGCCCGGTAGAGCGCTCTTTTCGGGGCAGCGCCACGTCGACCGCGGTCCCCCCTTCCCGTTCCCGCCATTTGAAGACCGCGAAATCCGCGCCGACCTCGTCCACCGCGCCGTGACGCAACAAGATCTCTCGGAGCATTGCGCGGGGCATTCCTCCGACGACCACATCGAGATCACGGGCCGGCAGAGCCAGAAGCAGATCACGCACCGCCCCGCCCACTGCCCAGGCACGGCCGCCGTGCACCACAATATCCCTCAGCCAGCCGATCCCCTTCCAGGTCGCTGGTATCGGAAGCGTCACTCGTCGGCGAAAACGAGCCCCTTCACGAGCGGCTCATATGTCATGAAGTCGGCATGGTGGACCACATAGGCCTCGGGGCTCCGCTTCACCAGATTCCCCTCGCCGGCATGGGTCGCGATGATGTGGCAGACCTCGGGAGGAACATCGCACTCCTGGGCCAGCCCCACGCCGGTGAAGGGATGACGCAGATACTGACCGCGCCGCGACTGCCTCACCTGGCCTTCGATCTTCTCGTATTCGAGCAGTTTGCCGACGTCGGCCAGAATCGCTCCGGCGATCAGCGTATCGCGGTCGAGCGGCATCGCTTCGCGCATGAACTGCCCGATCTTCTCGGCGCACTGAAGCGCGATGTGCACCACCAGCTGTTTGTGCGCCATGAAGCTCACTTCGCAATCCTCCACATGCAAGGTGAAGGGGATCTCCAGTAGATCTTGCGGACCGAGCGGACTGCGCTCGAATGCGAGCCTCCACGTCGCCAGTGTCTTTTCTCGCAGACCTTCGTTTTCGATCCAGCCCAGCTCAGGCCAGATCTCCAGAATCTCTTGATCGGTCGCCATATTTGCCTCGCGGTTACTCGACATTGCTTGTGTGGCACGAGAATACGTCAATCTACTCCTCGAATAGAATGCGCAGCGCGCTGCGGGGAGGAGCAATGCACGGCATCCTTTGATGCGCGAGGCGGTGAGCGTCTACCTGTCGCGATAGAACCGCCGGCGCAGCAGCCTCGGCTGAACGCCCGCGAAGGAACCGACGACGTCGGACAATCCAAATGACCGCCACAGTGGACGTACGCCGTTGCGATGATTGCGTGATGAGAAGCGAAGGGGTGCTCGCGGGCGTGCCCGAAGAGGTCATCTCCGGGCTTTCCTGCGGAATGACCATCAATGCGCCGCGGAGGCGCTTACCGACACCGAGCTCTGCATGGCGAGCCGGGAAGAGACTGTTCGGCTCATGCGATCCTCCCCTGATGTCGCTGTCGGGTTGAGGCATATCCTCTTCGCGACCTCCTGAGGGCCTGGCCGACATCGCTGCCCGCGAGCGGTTATCCTTGGGTTTGGCGTTGATGGTTCGGATGTGTGTGGCGCGGGCTGTCGTGTGAGGCGACGGGGACGCTCCACAGTGCGAAGCGAAGAAATAGAAAAAAGAGATGGAGATCGAAATGAGTGTTCGCGGAACGAGTATGCGCATTGTCGCCTTGGCGCTCGCGCTCGGCTGGGTTTCGGCCGCGCTGTCCGAGCCCAATGCCCGAGTCGCACGGAAGCTACGCGACGTTCGGCGCGCCGTACCTATCAGCACTGATCTGATGCTGGCGCAACTTCCGGCGCCCGAGGGCATGGTCTGGATTCCAGCGGGGACCTTTACGATGGGAACACCGCCCGATGAGCTCGGGCGATATGCAAGCGAGGCCGAGCACACCGTTACGATCTCGCAAGACTTCTTGATGGCGACGACCCCGGTGACTCAGTCCGAGTGGTTCGCGGTCATGGGGACCAATCCGAGCGCCTTCGCCGACTGCGACGACTGCCCGGTGGAGCGTGTGAACTGGTACGACGCCGTGGATTACTGCAACGCCGCGTCTTTGTTGGATGGACTCGATCCGGTCTACGACGTCGACACGACCGGAGTAACCTGGTTGACTGATACGAACGGCTATCGCCTACCGACGGAATCGGAGTGGGAGTACGCGTGCCGAGCAGGCACTTCGACCGCTTTCTACAATGGCGATATCACCGACGTGAGCTGCAACGACCCTAATATGGATCTGATCGGCTGGTACTGCGGAAACAACGCGCCGAACGGTACGAAGGATGTGGCACAGAAGGATCCAAATGCGTGGGGACTCTACGACAACAGCGGAAATGTGCAGGAGTGGTGTTGGGATTGGTTCGGGAACTACCCACTTGGCCCAGTCATCGACCCTCTCGGTCCTGCCTTTGGCGCGGCCAAAGTGGTCCGCGGGGGCAGCTTCGCCACCATCGCCAGGAATTGTCGCTCGGGAAACCGTTTCATCTCGCAGCCCGACAGCTCCGAGTCCTTCCTTGGCTTCCGCGTCGTTCGGTCGGATCCCTAGTCGGAGAATCGCCTTCGGGGGCGGTTCAGAGCATCCAAACCACCCGAAGAGCGATGCCGAAGAGCGCGCCGGTCGCGCTCGAGCTCGGGTCGAGAGGGTCGGTGGCCCCTCGGCCGGTGATGCGCAGATTGCTCTCGATCTCGAATCCGAAGTGCTCGCTCAAAGGGAGGATCAGGCCGGCGCCGGTGCGCAGCGCGAGACGGTCCTCTTGGGAGACGATGGCGGGTAAGGTCGGAGGATCTCCGGGATCGGACAATCCGACCAGCACACTGTGGATCGCGCCGATTCCGAAGTGTGCGTTGATCTGGGGCGCTCGCTTCGATCGCGGGGCGGCGGTGAGGCCGAGGATGAAGAAGTACTCTTCGATCCGGTCCGAGCCGGATCCGGCGGAGCTCAGGGCGAGTCCGAGGTGTTGTCGTCGATAGCGCAAGCCCATCGTGGTGTTGCGGTTGCCCGCGAGCCGAGCACCCAGCTGCCAACTGAGGCCGCTGGTGTAGGACTCGAACCACGATCCGGTCGTCGTGGCGGCCCCGAGGCCCGCATCGATCAGCACCCGAAAGCGGGGTGGGGGAGCGGGTTCGCGCGTTTCCTCCGGCCCGCGTGGCCGCCGCCGTGGATCGTCATTGCCGTCGGCCGGAGCGGCCGCCGCGGTTGCGCAGAGTGCGAGGATCAAGAGAGCGCCGCGCCGGCGCAGTGCTCGACATCGCTTCGATTGCATCGGGAAATCTGCCTTCCGTCGATGTGGCGAGAGGACCCGCGATTCTGGCATGCAGTATGAGCTTGCGGCTACCTGTAGCGGAGCACGTGTTCAAAAGCACCGGCTGCCCGGCCGGATTTGGTCGCGCAGCCACTGGAGCCGGCGTCGATTCGGCGGTCGACGATCGGAGGCCGCATATCGCCTCAATATCGGATGTTCCGGGGACCCGCAGCGAAGATGCCGCCCGATTTACGCTGGTGCCGCGATCCCTACCTGGGGGAAGATCGGATTTCGTCAGAGTTTCCACCCGATCCCCGAATTGCCATGCGTCCCATTGCCCACCTTTTCTGCACCCTTGCCCTGCTTCACGGTTCCCCCGCGATCTCGTTCGAGGCTTGGCCGCCGCAGGAGCCGCCGCGTGAGGAGTGGCACGAGCTGCTCATGGATACGAAGAAGGTCGGGTTTCTTCATGTCGACGTGGAGGCGACCGGGGACGATCGGGTTGCGGTGACACTCGACACAGAAATGCGGGTTCGGCGGGTGGGCGAGCAGGTGAAGATGGCGAGCACGGCGCGTTTCGTCGAGACGCGGGCGGGGCGACCGGTTTCGGTCGAGTATGTCGAGTCGGTGGCGGCGAATTCGACACGCACGAATGCCGTGGTCGAGGGCGATTCTCTGATCCTTGTTTCGAAGGGGCTCGAGTCGGCCTCGCGGCGGGCGATCTTTATTGGCGATACCGCCCTCGTTTTTCCCTGGACGGCGGATCGGTTACTGGCCGGTGCGTTCGCGGCGGAGGCGCCCGTGGTGCGATATCGCTCTTTTCTTCCCGAGATGGCGGCGATTCAGACTTTCGATGTCGAGCTGCTCGGGGTCGAAGATGTCGAAGCGCGGGATGCGACGATTCGTGCACTGCACACGCGAACGACGATTTCGGGCTTGACGAATATGACAACCGATGAATGGCGCGACATTTCGACCGGAAGTGTGGTGCGTTCTCATGCGGAGCTGATGGGGATCAAGCAAGAGACGGTTCTTTCGAATCGAGCAAAGGCGAAGAGCCCGCCACTCGACTACACTCTCGACCTGATCTTCGAAACTTTGGTCGAGTCGAAGCGACGGATTCCCCGGCCGCGGACCGTGGATGAACTCTTGCTGCGGGTGGAGCCGCGGGGGGAGACGCGAGCTCTCAGGGCGCGGTTGAGCTGGCCGCCCCACCAGATCGTCGTCGAGGAGCGAGAAGTGGCGGCGTCGGTGGGTGGAGACGCGCCCTTGGGCACGCATCCCTCCGATTCGAATCCTGCCTTGAGGCTTCGGATTCGGCGTCCCGAGGAGCCGGCTGCGAGTTATGAGTTGCCTTACGCGGGAGGGGAGTGGGCCGACGAGTTGGCGCCTTCGCTATTGATTCAGTCGGGGGACGAAGAGCTGCGGCGGATTGCCGCGGAGCTGATCGGGGCGGAGCGCGATCCTCTGGCGGCGGCGCGCGGTCTGAATCAATGGGTGTTTCGTTCGATGAGCAAGAAGGGATTCAGTGTTGGTTTCGCTTCGGCGCTCGAGGCGCTCAGGCGGCGAGAAGGGGATTGCACCGAGCATGCGCTTCTGTTGACCGCTCTCTGCCGATCGGTAGGGATTCCGGCGCGCGCGGTCAGCGGGCTGATCTATTTTCGCGGCGCCTTCGGCTATCACATGTGGACCGAAGTGTTCACGGGTGTGTGGTTTCCGCTGGATCCCGCTTTCGGGCTCGATTCGGTCGACGCGACCCACGTGAAGATCGCCGCGGATACGATGGCCGGTGGGGCGACCGGCAGCAGTTTCGTTCCGCTGCTCGACGTGATGGGGCGGATCGATCTCGAAGTCGTGGAATATATGTCGCGGGGGTCTCGTTTCACCGGCGCCCGTCCGGCGCTCGAGATCGATGGAGCATCGGTGCGCAGTCCGGAGCACCGAATCGCTTTCAAGACGCCTCCCTTGTGGCGACCTACCGAGCCTCGTGAGCTACCCGCCGACTATTTGCAAATGTTCTATCCGCCCGAACCGAGCCATCTAGCGGCCCTTGCGGTCAAGGCGATTGTCGTTGGTTACGATTTTAGTCTGGGCGGGGCGGAGAATGAGATCTCTCGGTATGTAGGTGGCTTCGAATCGCGGCGCGCGACGCGGATTGGGCACACGAGCGCGTTGCGGCTGGAGTTCAAGGATCCGGTCGACGGATTGCGCCGAGTATCGCTGATCTTCTTGGATGGCGACACCTATTTCATGTTCACACTCGAGAATCCGGCGGATGGCGACGTCGAGCTGTTCGATGCGATGATTTCGACGATCGAGCTGGGGCGGGCGTAGTGCCTTTTGTCATCCCTCTTCTGTGCGCCGCGGGTGTTGGTATCGGGGTAGCTGCGTTTGCTGATCGAAGCGAAACACTTTCGTTTCGAGCGGCATCTGGGCGGGCGACCGACGCGCTCTCGATCGCCAGACGACACGGTTTCGATGTGGCGCGGGTTAATCGTCTCGGCATCGTCGATGTCCACACTGGCGAACTGCCTGCGCCGGAAGCTGCCCGGCGTTTCGCGCTCGACCCCCAAGTCGCTTGGGCCGAGGTCGCGAGGGCCGGAGAGTGGCTGATTTCAGACACCGATCCCCCGCTGCCGGACGATCCTATGTTCGAGGATCAGTGGCATCTCGAGAACACGGGACAGGAGGGCGGCACGCCGGGCGCGGACATAGGGGCTCGCGACGCGTGGCGGATCTCGAAGGGGGATTCCGGGGTCGTGATCGCCGCGCTCGATTCCGGCGTAGAGCTCGAGCACATCGATCTGGTCGGGTCGGCATGGCGGAACAGCGACGAGATCGAGAACGGGATCGACGACGATCAGAACGGTTTCATCGACGATCTCTGGGGATGGGATTTCGCCAACGACAACAACGATCCACGGCCCACGCTGTCGGACCATGGAACACTGGTGGCCGGGACGATCGTGGCGCGCGGTTCGAACGGCGAAGGGGTCGCGGGAATCGCGGGGGGATGGGGCGGTGAGGGCGGTGTTCGATTGATGGCGCTGCAGATCGGCGAGAATCAACCCCTGTCGGAGGTGTTGGACGACGCAATCATCTACGCGATCGACATGGGTGCCGACATCATTACGATGTCGCTTCGGGTGTCGCCGTCGCAGGCGATCGACGAGGCGGTCGCGGAGGCTCGGCGGGCCGGTGTGTTGCTGGTCGCGGCTGCCGGGAATACGGGGGGCGAGGTGGGGTATCCGGCGTCGCTGCCCGATGCCGTCGCCGTTTCGGGGACCACGCGCGACGATCTGCTTTGGTCGAGCTCGGCCCGCGGCGCAGAGATCGAGCTCGCCGCGCCGGCAGATGAGATCTGGACGACCGACAAAGGGGGCGGATACGACAACGTCAGCGGAACATCTTTCGCGGCGCCCTTGGTGGCGGGGGCTGCCGGCTTGGTTGCGTCGGCGAGTCCGTTCTTGCCGGTGCGCGACGATCTGTTGCTTTCTCTTGCGTCGGGCGCGACGGACCTTGGTGCGCCGGGACGGGACGAGGAGTTCGGCTGGGGACGGATCGATGCGCGAGGAGCGATCGATGTTCGCAATGAATTGATCGGACACGTCTTTGGGAGTGTTCATCTTCCTCGGGGCGATTGGGCTTTGGCGCGCAGTGTGCGCGTCGAGGCGGCCGATCTTGGGTTTGAGGTATTGGTGGACGAGGCGGATCAGAGTTATTCGTTGCCGCTGCCCGGGGGTGAGGAGCATATGATTATCGCGAGTGCGTGGGGTTTGGGAGCTGATACGGCGTGGGCAAGTGTAGCGCCCGGGGGGATCACCGATCTCGACCTCGAACCGGTCGTGCTACCTGTTGGGGGTATCGAGGGAACTCTGGCGGACGAAGAGGGGAGAGACACGGCTGGGTTGCTCCGCTTTGTTCCCGAAATGGCTCATGGTTCCGTGCTTTCGGACGGGAGCTTCGAAGTCGGGGGACTGCCGCAGGACTCGATGATCGTAATTCAGGCACGAGGCGTGCTCCGTGGCTCCGCGCCCGAATCGCTCGTCGTACAGGGTGGAGACACCGTTTCGGTCGCGCTGGTGCTATCGCCGTCCCAAGATTTCGATCAGGTGGATGGAGGCATGGAGGTGCAGGGTGGAGTGTGGGCGCACGGTGTCGGTCCCTCGTCGAACAGCGCTCCCGCGGTCTGGGGGGCACCCTTGCTGGGCGGCTATCCCAACGATGCCGACGCGAGCCTGATCTCGCCGCCCCTTCTCGTGGAAGGCGCCGGCGCGGAGGTGAGCTTCTTCCACCAGATGGCCGCCGAGGACGGCTTCGACGGGGGCAATCTGGGTGTCTCGGTCGAGGATGATACGAGCTGGAGTGTTGTTGTTCCTTCGGGGGGTTATCCCCACGCCTCATTCCCGAACGGCAATGGGGCACTGCGTGGCGAACCCGGCTGGACCGGCGCGATCGATTGGCGACGAGTGGTGGTGCCACTCGGGGAGTTCGAGGGCGAGAAGATCCGACTGCGGTGGCATCTCGGCTCCGACGGAAGTCTCGCGGGGGAGGGATGGTGGATCGATGATCTGGTGCTGCATGGCGGGTTGGTGCCGGTACTCGATGTCGACCTGGAGCCGAGCGCGGTGCTCGGCGCGCGCCCAGGCGATTCGGTCGAGGCAACAGTTTCAGCGACGAACCGCTCCGGCTCGACGATCGACGCGAGGCTGCGGATCGTGCTCGACGGTGTGCCCCACCTGGAGCTCCCCTTCGGCACGCTGGCGGAGGGTGAGAGTCGATCGGTTTCGATCACGCGTGGGATTCCTCCGATGGCGCCGGGACTGCACGGGGTCGCCGTCGAAATCGTGGCTGGTGGGGGCGCATTCGACGCGGCGGGCATGGTACTGGAGCTGCGGCCTTGATCGCTTTCGTCGACGGTGTTTTCACGGAAGAGCCGAAGATCTCGGCGTTGGATGTGGGCTTTCAGCACGGCGACGGCCTCTTTGAGACGATGCGTGTCGCGGGCGGGCGTGTTTTCCGGATCGATGCACACCTCGAGCGGCTCCGCGCCTCGCTCGCGGCTGTCGGAATCCCGGAGCCGGCGCCGATTGGCGGGCTGGATGAGATCGTCGGCGAGCTGGCGTCGCGGGAGAAGCGACCTGAATGCATGGCCCGTGTGACGATCAGCCGGGGAGAGCTCGCCGCGGCGGATGGGAGCGCGGCGCCGCACGGGCCGACGATGGTGGTCCATCTGCGGGCGGTCTCGAAACCGCCGGCGGGGGGGCGAGCGCGCGTGGTCGTCAGCTCCGTCGTTCGAGCCGCGTCATCGGACCCCGCGCTGAAGTCGATCTCGTTTCAGCCGCTGGTCCTCGCTCATCGCGCTGCCCTGGCCCGCGGGGCGCACGAGGCTCTGATGCTCGACCCGGTGGGCTTTGTGGTCGAGGGTGCTCATAGCAACATATTTTGGGCGTCGGGGGGGGAGCTACGGACGCCATCGCTCGACCTGGGCGCGCTTCCAGGTGTAATGCGTCGCTTCGTGATTCGTGAAGCGGATGACGCGGGGACCGGTTTTCGGGAAGTGCGTCATATGCTCGACCGGGTCCAAGCCGCCGATGAGGTATTCATCACCTCCGTGGGGATCGGAATCGTGGGGGTTGCTTCGATCGAGGGGGAGGCCGTGGGAGAAGAGTGTCCAGGTCTATTGACGCGTAGTCTCGCGGAGCGTCTCGACGCAGAGCTGGCTATCTTTCGGCGGGAATCCACGAGCTCGCGAGACGATTCGAGATGATCTGCTACATCTCTTCGATCAGTGAGAGCAGCTACCTTGCGGCCTTTCGGCGCGCGGTCGAAACCGCTTTCGAGGGTTGTGATCCGCAGCTGGTTCTGATCAACGCGGGGTTTGACACTCTGGAATCGGATCCGCTGGCGGGCCTGGGCCTGCGTCCGAACACCTTCACGGAGCTGACACGAATCGTGACCGACCTCGAGAGCGCCGGTCCGGCGCAAGGGCGGGTGATATCGGTTCTCGAAGGTGGATACGATCCACAGGGCCAGGCCGAAGCGATGCTGGAGGACTGAGGCGTGGGACCGATCTCCGCACCGCCTCGCGGCGAGCGCCGCTCACGGCACGCGGCCGTCCCGGGCTGTGTACTCGATGCCGTCGCGCCAGGGCACCGGCGCCGGGACACACCTCGGATTCTGCGGCTGCCGGTGGGCTCTCCGAAACCCGCGGAGCTTCTCGATCGGGCCGGTTATCCAGCCGGCGCCTGCCTCCTCGAGTCGGGGGGAGCGGTTGGGCCGAGGGCGCGTTGGTCGCTGCTTTTTCTCGAACCGTTGGCGAGCTTCGAGGCGCGCGAGATCGCGGCGGGGGAAGCAGAGCTCCGCTTGACGACACCCGCTCGAGGCCTGGTCCATCAGTGGATTGCCGATCCGCTCGATGCGATCGAGGACCTGGCGCGGGTACTCGGCCCCTCGGAATCCGGGTCGTTGCCGATCACGGGGGGCATAATTGTGTCACTCTCTCACGAGTTGGTCCGTCTGTTGGAGCCGAATTCCTTCGCGTACCTGCCGGCCAAGGAACCTGGGGAACCGCTTGTGCGCGCTCGACTCTACGGAGCGGCCATGCTGCACGATCGCCGCATCAACCGGACGCTGCTGGCCGAAGGGCGCAGGGGAGGAATGCGTCCTTTTCTGCGGGCACTGAAGACACCTGCAGGTTCCGTCGAACACAGACTCGACTCTACATCGAACCCACAGCTTTCGATTGAGCCGCCGCGATCTCTGCCGGCCGGAATCCGCTCATCTCTTGATCGCGACAACTATCTGAGGGCCGTCGAGACGATCCAAGGTCTGATTCGCGAAGGCGAGACCTACGAGGTAAACCTCACTCAGCAGCTGAAGCTGACCGATGCGCCCGATGCGGCGGCTCTGCATCGAGCCTTGCGTCTGATCGCTCCCGCTCCCTTTTCGGCATATGCCGACCTGCCTGGAGCTACGATTGTCTCATCCTCTCCCGAGCGTCTCGTGCGGATGAGGGGGCGCCATGTGGAGAGCCGCCCGATCAAGGGGACACGCCCGAGGAACCGAATGGCCGATCGGGTGATGCTCCGAGAGCTGCTGCGGAGCGACAAAGATCGAGCTGAGAACATCATGATCTGCGATTTGGTGCGCAACGATCTGGGGCGGATCGCTGAACCTGGAACCGTGCGCGTGGAACGGCTCTGTCGGCCGGAACGCCATGCCCTGGTGCATCATCTGGTGAGCACGGTAATTGCGAAGCATAGAAAGGACGTAGGTTCCGCGGATCTGTTGCGTGCGATCTTCCCGCCCGGTTCCATGACTGGAGCGCCGAAGATCCGCACCTGCCAGATCATCGACGAACTGGAGCCGGTAGCGCGGGGGCCATACGGCGGCGCGCTCGGCTATATCGCCAGCCACGGCGACGTCGATTTTTCGGTGGTCATTCGGGCCTTGGTGCAGCGCCTCGGCCGAACGGAGCTCGGCGTGGGCGGCGCGGTGACGGTCGATTCCGAGCCGATGGAGGAGTACTCGGAATCGTTGGTGAAGGCCCGGGGGGGAATTGCGGCGGTGGAGGCGGCATGCGCCTCACCCCGTACGCGGAAGTAGAGCGATAACCACGGGCAGCACGACGATCGAGGCCCCCGTGGCCACAGCGATCGCCACGGAAACCGTCGCTGATTCGGCCTCTTCTTGGCCGAACTTCTCGACGAGCGCGAAGTTCATTACCGCCGACGGCAACGCACCGGTCAATAGAACCACCTGCGCCGTAACGCCGGTATTTCCCATGACACGATTGAGCGCCATTGCCATCGCAATCCCCCCGCCGATCCGCAGAATAGGGAGCAAGAGCAATGGAGCGAGTGGCGCGTCTTGTCGCGATCCGCCCGAAGGCATCAATGTGCGCATTCTGGCGCCTAGAGAGAGCAACATCAGGGGGATCACCAACTGCGCAATCATGACGATGGGCACGTCGAGCATCCGCGGCAGCGAGATACCGAAACGGTTGGTCGCGACACCAGCGATCGCCGCATAAACGAGCGGTAGTCTTGCCGCCTGGGCGATGCCGCCGCGGCCGTTCATGATCGCGACGCCGATGGAATTGTGAAGAGCGCTGTAGACAACGAATACCAAGAGCATCGCTTGGAATCCCTCTTCGCCGAGAGCCAGATGGGCGAGGGGGAGTCCGAGATTGCCTGCATTGACGAAGGCGACGGGAAGCGCGATTGCGCCGAATGAAAGCTCGCGCAAGGGAGGGAGCGCGCGGCCCGCTAGCCAGGCCAGCGCGATTCCGCCCAGCACCAGTCCCGTGACCGCGATCGGGATTCTCAGGGCGTTCAAGTCTAGCTCCGGAGCCTTGGCCAGGGAGTCGAAGATCAAGCAAGCACCCGCCACGTAGATGATCAGATCCGTCGCTTCCGCGATGGGGAAGCCCCGCCTTGCCGCGTACAGATAGCCGACGAGCGCGACGGCGAACACCGGAACAACGACCTCGAGCAGCGCGCTCAGCACGGTCTCGGTCGCTCCGTGCAGCTTCCCCGATGGATCGTCTCGCCCCAATCGCGCTTGCTCTCGATCGGGCCAATGGCGCGCTGGGCATTCCGGTCCCAGGTATGCGCTTCCGCCCATCGGTCACTGGAGCCCTTCGCGAGCTCGCGCCGCATGGGTGGATCGTCGATCAGCGCGCGCACCGCTCTTCTCAGTGCCGCTCGATCTCCCCGCTTGAAGAGCTCTGCACTGCGGCCCGCCTCCGCGACGGAGCGGATCGACGCGATATCGGGCGCGACAATCGCCAAGCCATGCGCCATGTACTCGAAGAGCTTCATCGGCGATGCATGGGGGGCCACGTCCGGAAGCAACGCAATATCGAGTGCCGAGAGGTACCACGAAACCTCCGCGGCCGGAACCCGCCCGGTAAACACAACCCGATTCTCTACGCCGAGCTTGCGGGCCAGGGTTTCGATCGTTGCCCGAACCGGCCCGTCGCCGACGAAGATCAATCCGAGCTCGCCCGAGCGCAGCTCCTTCGCCAACGCCTCGACGACCAGATCGAGTCCGTGCCAAGGCAAAAAGGCCCCGCATACGCCCGCGAGAACCGGCGCGTCGCCACCAAATCGTCGTCGAATTGCCTCCCGGCGCTCCGGCGTTGCGCTCGGCGCGTCTGAAGCGTTCTGGACGGTGATGATCCGCCGCGGATCGAGCCCGAGTCCCAGCAGTCGCAGACGAATGGTATCGCTAACTACAACAATCCGTGCCGCGCTGCGCAGCACCGAAAGCTCGATGGCGCGGGCCAGGCTGCGCCACGCAGTTTTGCGAGAACGCTCTATCACTGTCGCATCGTTGACTTCGAGTAGCAAGGGCGCCCGCCCGGACGCCGCAAGAGCTCCCGCGAAACCGAAGAGGGCGTACCGCTCATAGAGCAGCCGGTCCCCTCCGCGAAGCGCATGCAACAGCTTTGGTAGGGCCATTATATTGTAGCCGATCTCGGCGGCCGAGAAGCCCCAGGCTGGAGCGGCGGAAGCGAAACGACGCAAACTCCGTTCAACCCGACCTGAGCCTGACGACCGTCTGCGCCGCTTCGTTTCGCTCTCACCGATACCAAATGCGTGTACGCCCGGCGGCTCGATCAGATTCACCACGGCACCGAGCCGGCGCAGCGCACCGGCCACGCCACGAATATGCACCCCTTCCACTCCACTCCCCTGCGTTCGATGGTGGTAGACGATCGTGCGGCCGGTGATGGGGGTCCAGCCTTCTGAAAAGGGGGGGGTGAGGCGTCTTGTTGATTCGATGATCCGGCGCGGAGCCGACGCAAGTGGTCGGCCCCGCGCCAGGAACCTGTTGCGCATAGTCTTCGCTTCGCTCAGCATCCGTCTTCGTTCCGATCTCTGCGTCGGTAAGTCCTTGAAAGGCAGCCAGCCCTCCCGCGGCCCCAGCTCCTTGATCTCGAAACGAGCTCGAATGCTGGGCTCGAAAGCCCATGCGCAACAAGCTCCTAGCCCTGTCCCCCTCGGCCTGCCCGCTCTCAAACCTCCCGCCGCCGATCGGACGGCGAGGAAGCAACACCCGCCACAGATCGAGCAGCTCCTGGGCGACATCGTTCCAATCACGGTCGATTGGAGCCACGCCGGACGGCCCGGGCGAAGGTTCCACCAAGAGCTCTTCCAATGCGTCACGAAGGGAGTCGAGATTGGTAGCGACAACTTTTCTGCCGCATGCCAGCGCCTCGCGCTCCGATCGATCCCCACCCTCCCTCCCTGGTTCTTTCACTACCAGATTCGCTGCTCCGTAGTAGAGGGGCAGCCCATCTAAATGTGGATCTCCCTCGAAACAGACATGATCCGAGAGGTCGAGATCGGCGGCCAGGTTGCCCAGGGAGGAGCGAGCGGAACCGTCGCCGACCAGAGCGACGATCGGTCGTTGCGGGCCGGGCACGGGCATAGCGGCCACGGCGCGAAACAGCTCGTCCTGGCCTGCTCCGGGCTCGAGATCTGCGACGCAAAGGACCAGGGGACGCTCCCTCACTAGTCCCAATTGGTCGCGGCAATCGGCTCGGACGAGGGGGCGGTAGCGGGCCGCCACCGCCTCCCTTACGATCGCCGGCTCCCGGACTCCGATCGCCCGCAGCGCGCCGGCGGCCGATTCGTTGGCGCAGATCACGCGATCGGCGCGGCGCAGCACTCGTCCCTTCGGCGCCGCCGTGGGATCGGCCGCACCCGCAACCGTGACCGACACAGGAACTCCCAGCCGATGCGCAATCCAAAGCGCCTCTGCGCACCCCGGTCCGGAGCCGATCACGTCGAGGAGATCGAGGCGATTCTCCCGGCGAAGGTCTCGAAGAAGCGTCCGCAGCGCCATGGCTTCCACCAGCGATCGAGGCGCGAGGCGAGGTGCCGAGGCCAGCCGCAAGAGCTCGATTTCGCTGCCCGCGGCTCGCACTCGAGAAACGCGAGGCGCGTCATTCCCGCGCCCGGTTCGTCGCAGTGAGCGGCCCACCAAGAGCACTTCCGCCCGGCCCGCCAACGCAATGGCGCGCTCGATCAGATGCCGACTTCCCGCGACGGGGGCCTCGAGCTCGGGACAGAAGGTGACGATCGCCGGACGCCGGTTCGAAGACGTGTGTTCGCCGGATCCGGGACTCATGCATCCACCTCGCCTCCGCCGAGCAGCAGCCTCTCGAACCGTTCGAGGATCGGGTCCCAGCGGTGGTGCTCCTCCACCGCGCGTCGCGCGCGCGCGCCTAGCTCGGCCGCGAAGGAGCGATCGTTCAGCAGGCGCAGCACCGATTTGGCGCAGCGTCCCGGGTCATCCGCGACGATCAGATCGCGTCCCGGTTCGAGATTCGTACCGCCAGCCACACGAGAGCTCACCACTGCAGGCAGCCCCATCGCCGCCGCCTCGAGGAGCTTGTTCTGCACACCTCTGGAGAGATGCAGCGGAACCACCGCCGCCGTCGCCCGGCTCAGATAGGGGCGCACATCGGGAACCCCGCCAGTGACACTCACTCCGGGCGCGGCGGCCAGTCGGCGCACGTTTCGGGTCGGATGGCGGCCAACGATGACGAGCCGCGCGGGCGGCAGGTCCGCTTGCACGCGCGGCCAGACCTCACGGACGAAACGCACCATGCCGTCGACATTGGGCGGGTAGTCCATGACGCCCGTGAACACCAACATCGGCTCCCGTTCGGCGATCGGCACCGCCCCCTGCCGGTCGGGGTGGAAGTAGTCGAGATCCACGCCATTGCCGATCACCGCGATCGCCGCAGATGAGTGGGCTCGTGCTTCCGGTCCGCCCCCCAGGTCGTTGCGCTCCCCCTCGCAGGCCACAATCGCCTGATCGAGCTCGCTAAGGATTCTGGCCTCCGCCCGCACGACTCTGCGTGCCTCTTGGGCGTACAGCTTCTTGAGATGCAAAGGCCCCCGCGTTGCCAACGCGCTCCACTTGGCCGAGTCGGCGTCCACGAAATCGATCACTCGGCGAGCCGATGTGTGGTGCATGACGTAAGGAGCCATCGCGGCGCCGTAGCAAAAGACGACATCGGGATTGTCGCGCCGCAGCCCCGCCCGCACCTTCCGCTCGAGGGCCCCCGTGCGAAAAGCCGCGAAGCTCAGCGCTTCGCCTCTCAGAAGCGCCGTTCCGAGCCTGATCTTCATGCGCGGGCCGGTGGGGCGCGGAGCCCAATCGATTCGCTCGCACCACCGCTCCAGCGCCGTGATGCCGGCCAGATCGTCCTTCGACTCGACATGGGTGGCGAGCGTCACTTCGTGGGAGCGAGCCAGGTGGCGAAGCTGATGGTAGGCGCGGATCTTCTCGCCCTTGTCGGGCGGGTGCGGAATCCGGTGGGCCAGAAAGTAGATCCTCATGATTCGTCGCGGGCGCTCTCAATCGATCTCGCGCTCGAGTCGATGATCTCGCCCATCGGCGCGAATTCCAGTCGATCCAAGAGCTGGTCGACCTTCCGCTCCATCCCGGCCAAGCCGCGATAGTGGCGAATCCTGGTGAGGCGATTCACCGAAACGCGGGGTTGATCGGGATCGATCTCCCACGGATGAAGATAGAGCAGTCCGGGCATGCCGTGTCGCCGAGCCGAGCGCTCGAGCGCGAAATGGAACACTTTCCAGGGGAGTTGGCGCAGGTAGCCCCCTCCCGCCGCGGGTAGATTGACACCGCAGCAGCGCAGTGTAGTCGGAGGGAACTCGATGAGGGAGCGCTCCGAGCTGAGCCTCAGCCTGTGTAGATGTCTGTGGTGGTCCGAGATTCCGTAGCGATCGTGGTGGACGGGGAAGATGCTCGAGTCGTAGGTGAAGCCTTCAGATGCCAGGATGTCAAGCGCCCACAACGTTTTTCTCGTGATAGAGTAGCTGGGTGCCCGATACCCACTCACCCCCGCGCCGGCGGCATCCTCGATCGAGGAACGGGCGCGGCGAAGGTCGTTGCGAAAAACCTCTGGGGTCATGTCGGTGAGCAATCGATGGTCGTAGCCGTGGCAGGCAAGCTCATGGCCCCGCTGCGAGATCGTTCGAATCAGGGCCGGCCGGTGTTCCGCCTCGTACCCCAAGACGAAAAAGGTGGCCCGGGTGCGCCTGCGGTCGAAAAGATCGAGAAGCCTGTGCGTGGCGGCCTCGACGCGGCTCGGATAATCCTGCCAGTCGGAACGCCGAATCGCTCCGGCCAGGGCGCTGACCTGGTAGTAATCCTCGAGATCGACTGTCAGAGCGTGGCGCACCGAAGGCAGCCGGCTGCAGGGATCGATCGCCACGATCGGATTCTCATGACGGATCATCGATCGATCTCCACGGCAGTTGGTCGCGTGAGAAAGCACCATGTTTCGTGACGACGAGCTCGAGGTCTGGAATCTGACTCCCGGTGGTGTCGCCAAGGTCGGCGCACTCCCGAATTTCAATGTACTGGGGCGCGTCGAAGATGTCGGAAGCGTGCGGGAGATCGTCTACTCGCTGAACTCTTCCGCTCCGCGCCCGGTGGCATTGCAGCGTGTCGACGACGAAGGAACGCGCCTTGATCGGGCCGGTGTGTTCGGAATCGACTCGATCGACCTCGAAGAGCTGCGTGCCGAAAACCGTCTCGTATTGACGGTGCGGCGAGAGAATGCGAGCAGCTCGACACGCGAGATCGATTTCCGCTGCGAGCGCTTCGACGGATCTCGATTCGAGCTCGATATCGAAGGGGTCCGCAATGCCGAAGAGATCGCCCAGATCGTGGACGGGCGCTGGCAGATCGGGCGCGGTGCCTCGGGAGCTCCCTGTCTCGAAATCGCGGAATCGGACACCGGTTACGACCGCATCGTGCTTTTCGGGCGACAGGATTGGACTACAGGCTACACCATTTCCGCCCGGATCTCCGTTCACCGAATCACCGGCCCGCACAATGTCGGACTCCTCTACAAATGGAACTGTCACGAACTCGGTGAGGGCACCACGATTCCGACGACCTGGAACACCGGTCTCGGCTACTACTGCTCCTACGGTCCCGGTCTGCGCATCCGGGTCGGCGAGCAAGTGCATATCGACGAAAGTGGGCGCAAAGTCGGGGATCGACTTCTCGGGCAAACCCCTCTGAGCCTGATCCGTCGCTGGCGCTCTCAGCTCCTGTACCGGGCCGGGCTGATCCCCTTCGTATCGGAGCTTGCCCTGGGGCGTCACTATCGATTCCGGCTCAACGTAGGAAGTGAACAACACATGCTCACCGTATGGCCCGCTGCACGGAAACGTCCCCGCCCTCAGATCGTCGTGCCCGCCGCCGACGGCAGCCTCGAGCGCGGCTCCGTAGGCATCATCGCTCATCGTTGCGCCGTCCGGGTGCACGAGTACCGGGTGGAAAGGGACTGAGCTCAACCGAGCACCCCATCGACCGCGCACGAGACACCCAAGGAGCGCAGCTCCGCCTCAACCTCGCCTACGTACCGCTGATTCATCACCAGAACGGTATCGACCGGATGTTCCCGCAACCACCGTGGTGACCGTACTTCATGCCCCGTTCCCGGTACAAACCTCCCCTCCTTGTCCGGGTTGATGTCGACCGCCTCCGCGATCCGGCCTCCATCGTTCACCAGATTCAGGAAAGTCACCCCTTTGGAGCCGATCCCCCAGACGGCGAGATGCTGACCGGCCCTATTTGCGTCGGCAACGCGCTGTCGCCACCCGCGCAGCCGCTCCTTGGCTCGTGCTCCGAATGAGCTGGTGGCTTCGATCAGCTCGGGTGTCGGCGCGGCTGATCGCGCCTCCTCACGGGACCGGATCCGCTCGGCCGCAAGCACCAGGAACTGCCTTCCAAACCCCTCGCTGAGCTCCACTCGATAGCCTCGGCTCTCGAAGAGCGCGGCGAGTGGGAAACGAGCGAAATAGAGACAGTGTTCATGGATCACGTCTCCGATCGAGCAGACCTCCAGCATGTGCTCCGCGTTCGGCACTTCGATGAGTATGCGCCCGTGAGGCGCGAGGTCGTTTTCCAGCGTCTCCAAAAACTCCCGCGGATTCGGCATATGCTCGAGCACATGCCGGCAACAGATCAGATCCGCCGCGATCGACTCGCTCCGTAGCGGGTATTCGCCGCGAATCAGGCGAATCGTCCCCGGCCCCCGATTCTCCACCTGGGGAACACAGCTCGGATCCACACCGACACCATCGGCGCCCGTCGCCCTGCACAGCGCCCGCAGAAAAGCTCCGTCCCCACAGCCCACCTCCAGAACCGTCTTCCCCTCCAGCGCCAGCTCCCGCGCCAATCGCTCGACGAGCCGATCCCGATGCTCGCGGAAGATCGCGGAGCATTCCAGAGGATTCCCGTAATCCGCGCCGTAATCAATACCGGTCGCCTCGAACAACCGATTCCATATCAGCCCGCAAGAGGGACACGCTACCAGGTCAATGTCGACAAGCGGCACCTCTCCGGCATCGCCGGCGCTGTCGAAGAGCGAGTTGCACAGAGCGGGAACCCGATCGAGCCGGAACAGGGGCGAAGCTCCCGTCGCGCCGCAGACCGGGCAAGACACTAGAGCGCCTCGAGGCTCGGCCGCAACGAGAGGCATTCGAGCATGCGCCGAATCTCGCCTAGATAGATCGGATTCATGACCACCACGGTATCAGGAGGATCGTTGACTAGATCGGCCGGTGCGATGATTCGGGCACCGCTTCCCGGCAGGTACTTCCCCTGCCTATGGGGATTGATGTCGATGATCCGGTCAACCGGAGCCGACTCTCCGAGGGCGGCGAGGAAGGCCACGCATTTCGATCCCGATCCCCACACGGCTATCTTGCTTCCCAGGTCGTGTAGGTTCGAGAGTTTGCCCCTCCAATCACCCACCTTCGCCGCCACTCGCTCGGAAAACGACCCCACAAAAGGGGCGAAAGCGCCCGTGGCGTCCTCGGCGGAATGCGGCAAGCTCCGGTCGTTAGAGGCGGGGCGGGCATGAAGCAACAGATATTGGTCGTCATAGTCCAGGGAGAGATCGTTGATCTCGAACGCACATCGTCGCAGCAGCCGCGCCATCGAACCGGGAGTGAAATAGGAACAATGCTCGTAGTACACGTCCCAAAATGCGGCCTCTTCGAGGACGCGCCCGACCGCCGGAACCTCCACGAACACGAATGGAGCCGACTCATCGCCGCACATGCGCCTCAGCGTGCGCGCGAACTGCTCCGGACGGTGGATATGTTCCAGAGTGTTCCGAGTGCAAATCAGATCGGCCCGCAGTCGAACATGATCTACGTGTAGATGCTCCGCGATCAGCTGGACCCGCTCAGCTCCCGCTCCCGCCAGACGACCGGGAATCACCGCCGGATCGATGCCGATCCCCCTCCCGGCGCCCTCCGCGCAGAGCGAACGCAGAAAGTCCCCCTTGCCGCAACCAACTTCCACCACGGTTTTATCGCGCAACGCATAACGCTCGACTAGATCGCGCGCCAAACGATCGGAAAAAGCGTTGAAGGTAGGCGAAAATGTCTGCTGGTCCTCATAGGTCGCGTCATAACGAAGCAGGCCTTCGTCGAAGGCGGTATTCGACACGAAACCGCACGCGTCGCAGTGCCCCAGCTCGATCCGCCCCCGTGGGAACGCGAGGGCCGACACCCGATCGTCGAGCAGGCAGCAGCTGTGCACCGGCACGGCCTTCGCCTCGTAGAAGGGAGCGAGAACGCCGTCCAGACAGCAAGGGCAAGCATTCGACATTCCTCGGCAACCTCCTACGCGATAGCCTTCGCTCTACAGAATCCTGGGTTCGGGGATCGGCACGATGAACTTGCCGCCGCCCCTCACATAATCCTGCTGCTGCCGGATGATCTCCTCCGCGAAGTTCCACGCCAGGAGCAGCACATAGTCGGGTCGTTCCGCAACCAACGCTTCCACCGAACGAATCGGAATCCGATTCCCCCCCATGAATTTCCCGTGCTTGAAACTGTTGCGATCAACCACATAATCAACGCAGCTCCGATCGATTCCACAGAAAGCCAACATCGTCGTCGCCTTCGCCGCCGCACCGTACGCCGCGATCGTTTTCCCCTCCCCCTTCAGTCCCGCGAGCAGTTTCCCGAGTCGCTCCCGAACGCTCGCCGCACGCCCAGCGAACGACTCGTAATAGGCGCGAGAATCGAGCCCGAGCTCCGCCTCCGATTCCAGCAACTCCCGCACCGAAGCACGATCACCATCCTCTCGCCGCCCGACATAGAGCCTGAGCGAGCCTCCATGAATCGAAACCCGGCACACACGGTTCAGGCTCAAGCCGTGCCGGGCAAAGAGGGGGACCAGAGCCGACACGGAGAAGTAGCAGAGATGCTGATGGTAGATCGTGTCGAACTGTGTCTCGGCGATCAGATCGACCAGGTATGGCGCCTCGATCACGACCATCCCATCGTCCGACAACAACGACGCGATCGCCGCCACGAAGCCGTTCAGATCCGGCACATGGGCCAGCACATTGTTGGCGATCACGAGATCGGCCCGTCCCCTATCCGCAACCACCTGCCCCGCCACCTCCTCATCGAAGAAGCGACACATCACCGGAATCCCCGCCCGCTCCGCCGCCTCGCAGGGCGCGCGCGAAGGATCGATCCCCAATACCGGGATCCCTTTGGCGACAAAGTTCCGCAACATATATCCGTCGTTGCTCGCCAGCTCTACGACGAAACTGTCGCCATCCAGCCCCAGCAGCCGACAAAGCTCCTCCGCGTTGTGCCGCGAATGCTCCAAGAGCGCATCGGAAACCGACGAGAAATAAGGATAGTCCTCGTTGAAAAGCAGGTCGGGAGGAACGGTCCGGTCGATCTGCACCAACGCGCATCGCGGGCAGTACGCAAGGTCGAGCGCGGCCATCGGTTCCACTTCATCGAGCTGATGCTCCGCGACGAGCCGATCGGCCAGGGGCGTGACCCCGAGCGAAAGCACGGTCTCGATCCCCCCGCCACCGCACGACCGGCACCCCTCGATCAGGTCACCGACGACTCTAGTTCTCGCCTCCATCCTAATTCCCGTCGTTTTCCATCCATCGTAGCGAAGGAGCCAGCCGACCCGCCGCCATCAATGAACGGATATGATCCACCCTGCGGTACTTCGGTCCCTCGAACTCATCCAGCTCCAATCCGAAGCGCTGATACGCCGCATAGAGCTCCTCGGCCCCTTTCCTCACCGTCCAAACAGGCTTGAACTCCGGCAACGCGGCGCGAATGCTGTCGCACTTGACCCGGTAGCATCGCTTATCCGCGCACCCGCCCGGAGCAAACTCGACCTCGCTCCCGGGCACCACCTCGCGAACGATCTCCGCGACATCGCGCACCCGGTAGTTCTCGTCCGATCCCCCCACATTGAACGCCTGCCCCGCCACGGCCTCCAGCGGTGCGTGCAGCACGGCCAGAAACGCGCGCGAAATGTCCTCGATATGCACCAGAGGTCGCCACGCCGAACCGTCGCTCTTCAGATGCACCCGACCCGTTGTGAACGCCCAAGCCACCAAGTTGTTCACGACAAGATCGAAGCGCAGCAAGGGCGAATAACCGTACGCCGTCGCATTCCGAAGAAAGGTCGGCGTGAATCCGTCCCCCTCGAGCGCACCGATCTCCTCCTCCGCCGCCACCTTCGAGTGCCCGTACGGCGTCACCGGCCGCAACGGCGAAGATTCATCCACCCAGTCCTCTCCCGCCGACCCGTAGGAGCTGCACGACGAAGAGAAGATAAAGCGTTGCACCCCGGCCTGCTTCGCCAATCGCGCCAGTTCGACCGAGGCCCGATGGTTGATCTCCAGCGTCAGCTCCGGATCGAGATCGCCAAGCGGATCGTTCGATAGACCGGCCAGATGCATCACCGCCTCGAACCCCTCCAGCTCCCGCGCGGAAACATCACGAACGTCCATCCGCAACGATTCCACTGAATCGCCCAGCGCTCCAAAAACCGAATCGCCATAGAGATCGCTATCGAGGCCGACCCCCTCGTGCCCCGCCGACCGCGCCAACGGAACCAGCACCGTCCCGATATACCCCATATGGCCCGTGATCAGAACCCGCATCGACTCACTCCCAGATCTTCCACGGCGGAGCCCCGCTGTCCCAAAGTGTATTGAGAAGATGTCGGTCACGCAGCGTGTCCATGCACTGCCAGAACGACTCGTGCCGATACGCCATCAGCTCCCCGTCGATCGCCAGGCGCTCCAGCGGCTCCCTTTCCCACTGAGTGTCGTCCCCCTCGATATAGTCGAACACTCCCGGCTCCAGCACGAAGAAGGCGCCGTTGATCCAGCCCTCCTACGTCTGCGGCTTCTCCGAAAACTCCAGCACCCGGTCGCCTTGCAGCTCGAGATGCCCAAAACGAGCAATCGGACGCACCGCCGTGAGGGTGGCCAGCTTGCCATGCGACTTGTGGAACTCGGCCAAGCGAGCAAGATCGACGTCGGCCACGCCGTCCCCCCAGGTGAGCATGAAAGTCCCGTCCTCGAGAAAAGGGGCCAGCCTCAGAATCCGCCCCCCGGTGAGAGTCTCCTGCCCGGTATCGACCAGATCCACCCTCCAATCCGGCGCCCCGTTCCCGTGCTGAGTCACCTCTCCCGTGCGCATCCGCACGGTCAGATCGCCGCCGAGAGATGCGTAGTCCACCATGAACTTCTTGATCATCTCGCCGCGATAGCCGAGCGCGATGACGAAATCGTCGTGCCCGAAATGCGCATAGTGCTTCATGATATGCCACAGAATCGGGTAAGGGCCGATCTCCACCAACGGCTTCGGCTTCACCGCCGTCTCTTCGGAGAGCCGGCTCCCCACCCCTCCGGCGAGTATGGCTACTTTCATCCGCTAGACCTCGGGCATCGCTTCCACACCGCAGCGCAGGGCACGGCGCGGCCCTCCCACACGCCCCCCATCATATCGACCGCATTCGTCCGGATCACAAGTGTTCAAGGCAGTCCTCTCGATATCATCGGCCCAAGCAAATCGGCGACTGGCGAAGGCAGCCGCTTCCAAAGCGCGATCGGCAGTCGAAACGCGCCGCTCGAAGGTAAGCGGTCAAACTGCGGCGTTCTTCCCCTCCGTGCCGGCTCCATATATCGTCTCCCCGTCACCCACAACGAGGAGCACGAGCGATGCCCACACAATCATCGAAACGAGTCCGCTTGGGTCGGGAGCGCTGGCAGCAGTTGCTGGCTGAGCAAGCGAAGAGCGGCCTGAGCATTGGAGCATTCTGTGAACGCGAAGGCCTACGCCCCGCGACTTTCGCCCAGTGGAAGCGTCGCCTGCGCGGTGGTGCTGAGTCGCCTCGATGTGCCCCTGGCCAAGAGAACTCTTGGCTGGAGCTGTCATCAGCGGGCTCTCGCGCGCCAGCCGGCGACTGGGAGATCGAGCTGGACTTGGGCAACGGCATGCGCCTTCGACTGCGTCGG
>NYZA01000023.1 GCA_002686955.1 Gemmatimonadota bacterium | reverse complement strand
GTCAGCCTCTCGCTCGGCGATGGACTGCGGCCGGGTTCGTTGGCCGACGCATCCGACAAGGCACAGTTCGCGGAGCTCGATGTGCTGGGTGAGCTGACCCGGCGCGCCTGGGCGCGGGATGTGCAGGTGATGATCGAGGGCCCGGGCCATATTCCGATGGACCAGGTCGAGATGAATGTACGGCGGCAGCAGGAGACCTGCGACCAGGCGCCTTTCTACGTGCTCGGACCGATCGTGACGGATATCGCGCCGGGCTATGACCACATCACTTCCGCGATCGGGGCGGCGCTCGCTGCCTGGGCCGGAGTCGCCCTGCTCTGCTACGTCACCCCGAAGGAACACCTCGGGCTACCCGATCTGGACGATGTTCGGCAGGGGATCGTCGCCTACAAGATCGCGGCCCACGCGGCCGATGTCGCGCGGGGGCGTCCGGGGGCGCGCGATCGAGACGATGCGATCTCTAAGGCGCGCTACAGCTTCGATTGGGAGAAGCAGTTCGAGCTCTCGCTCGATCCGAAGACGGCCCGGCGGATGCACGACGAGACCCTGCCGCACGAGCACTTCAAGAGCGCCGAATTCTGCTCGATGTGCGGCCCCAAGTTCTGCTCGATGCACATCTCCCAGGCGATCGAGGCGCTGGGGGACGAGGAGAGTGAAGAGCCCGCCCTCGAGTCCGGCTCGAGCGCGGCTTGACGACCGAGCGGGAGTGGAAGTGGGAGATTGGATCGGCGGATCTTCTCGATGAGATCGCGGGGGCGCCGCTCCCCGAGGGCGTCGAGGGGGGGGACTGGCGGACGAGCCGGCTCGAGAACCGCTACTTCGACACCCGGGACCGGCGGCTGAGCGCGGCGGCGGCAGCGTTTCGAGCGCGGCGCCACGAGGACGATCGCTCCGTGCTGCTGCTGACTTTGAAGGAGGGGCACCGGAGAGAGGGCGCATTCCATCGCATGGTGGAGATCGAGGGCCGTGTGCCCGATTTCGATCCGCTCGAGCCGTGGAGGACCGAGGCGGCGCCGGTGCGCAGACTGGTCGAGCTCGTCGGCCGGAGACCGGTGGAAGTGCTCGTGCGCTTCGAGACATCGAGGCTCTGCCGAGAGCTGCGCTCCCCGTCCGGGGGAGGGGCGGTGCTCGCACTAGATACTACCCGCTGGGCCGACGGCGGGTTTTTCCGAGAGCTGGAGCTCGAGCTGAGCGCCGACGGGAAGGGCGATCGCTGGGAGCGGTGGATGCTGGGATTGGCGCGGCGCCACCGGCTCGTTCCTTCCGAGGAGACCAAGCTGGCGCGGGCGATGAAGAGGATGGCGGCGGAGCGATGAGACGGGCAGCTCCTTTCGCCGCTTTGCTCGGGATCGGATGCGCGGAGATGGCCCCACCTCCGGGCGGTCCGGTGGACGATATTCCACCTGAGATCGTCTCCGTTTTCCCGGAAGAGGGCGCAACCGGGTTGGAGACCGAGGTGGAGATCGAGGTGCTTTTCTCCGAACCGGTTCGGAACGTCGAAGCGGCCTTCGAGATTCTGCCTGATCCCGGCGAGGTGGAAGTCGAGACTCGTGGGCGGCGGGGGCGGGGGAAGACCCGGCTGGACGCTGATCGGACCTACGAGCTGGGCTTCTCCGACGTATTGAGCGATGCGCACGGGGTTTCGTTGATCGAGCCGGTGCGATGGGCGATCAGCACATCCGATCGGATCGAGACCGGTCGCCTCCGGGGAAGAGTCGTCGAGGGGATCGCCGATGGCGGCGCGGCGACCCGGGCGAGCGTGGCGCTTTTCGATCTCGACGATACCGAGCTGGCCGAGACGCCCCTCCACTGGATCGATCCCTCATATCGGGTTCGGGTGGATTCCGAGGGGCGGTGGGAGCTGGATCATCTGCCGGAAGGGCGCTGGCGGATCGTGGCTTACGACGATGGGAACGACAACGGTAGGATCGAGCCGGGGCGAGAGTCGACCGCAACCCATTGGCAGGCAGTCGCCACCGGTGATACCACCGATCTGCTCCTGGTTCTTTCTCCACCGCTCGAGTGGGCCTCCGAGATCATCGACGGTCGGGTGGTTCACTCGCGCCTGATCGAGTTGAGGATCGATCGACCGGTTCCGGCCGATGCGGATCTGGCGGTCACCATCGGCGAAGGGTTGGTCTCCGGGCGGGTTGTGCCGGCGGGAGATCGGATCTACGTCGAGGTGGATTCACTTGGTACCGAGTTCGTCGAAGTGCGGATCGAAGGGCTCGAAGACGGGTTTCCGTCGCGGACGGAGCCGCCGAGTATCGAGCTGATGGGCTCGTCTCGAGGCGATCATCGACCCCCCGATCTCGAGGCATCGACGATCGACAGCACCGGAGGTCTCGCTCCTATGGGCGGCGAGCTCTACTTGCTCTTCACCGAGCCGGTAGGGTCGGAGGCTCTGGAGGCGGCGGCCGACTCCATAGCGCGCTTCGTGCCGGCCGATTCGACTCTCGCGCCTCGATTCCCCTCCTCGGCCCGCTGGGTCGATCCGGCGATTCTCGCGCTCTCCTTTCCATTGCCCGACTCGCTTGCGCTCGACGGCTCGATCGTCGCGGGAAGCTCGCTGGTCGATCCGGCGGGAAACCGCGCGGAACTGGACCTGCCCTGCCGCTTGCCCGCGCTCCAGGACGCGGCGCATCTCAACGGGATCATCGGGGGGACGATTCCGGCCGCCGGTGCGGTTTGGGTCGTGGTCTCTAGCGAATCGCGCGCGATGGCGCGGATTCGAGGCGATGCGGAGGAACGATTTCGCTTCGATCGCCTGTCGCCGGGGGCCCTCACGGTCGCGGCGTTCATCGATCTAAACGGGAGTGGGGAGTGGGACGGAGCCGATCCACGCACGGGTGAGGGAGGAGAGCCGGTGGCCATGGTCGAGATCGAGCTGAATCCCGGCGAGTGGATCGACGATCTGGAGCTGCGCTTTTGAGCCGGCGGGTCGAGTTCGCGAAGATGGCGGCCGCCGGAAACGACTTCATCGTGATCCACGACGCAGGGGGGCGGTGGTGGTCGAAAGGAGCGGAGCTGGCCGTGTCGCTCTGCCGGCGGCGTTTCTCGGTGGGCGCGGACGGGCTCTTGCTGCTGCGGGCCGTGGAAGGGGAGGAGATCGAGCTGGCGTACTGGAACGCCGACGGCTCGCCCGCGGAGCTCTGCGCCAACGGTGCCCGGTGCGCGGCCCGCTTTGCGCGCGACGCTGGGATCAGCGGCGATCGATCGATCCTACGGACCGGCAGCGGCCTTGTCGCCGCGGAGCTCCTCGCGGGTCGGGTTCGCATCGAGATGCCGGAGCCACGCGGACCGATTCCGCACCGCATCGATGCACCGAGCGGATCGGTCGATCTGTTTTGGCTACATACCGGAGTGCCGCATGCGGTGGTGCTCGCCGGTGCCATCTCGGAATGGTGTTTCGAAGAGCTGGCTCCATTCGTGAGACGCCACGAACTCTGGGGGCGGGAGGGGGCGAATGTCGATCTGGCGCATCGTACCGGTGATCGGCTGGTTATGCGCTCGTGGGAGCGAGGCGTCGAGGCGGAAACACATTCCTGTGGAACGGGGGCGGTCGCGGTGGCGCTGGCGGCCGCCCGCCTGTGGGGGGTCGAGTCCCCCGTGTCGATTCTCAATTCCCTCGGCGAGACTGTCGAGGTGACCTTCTTGTCGAACGAGAAGGGTTTCTTTGGGGTCTTCCTCAGCGGTTCGGTCGAGGAGATCTACCGGGGGTCGATCGCGGTCGATCGGGCTACTGTGATTCCGCGGGGATGAACTCGATTTGGCCGACTATGATGCGGACGACATGCGGGCCGACCACACGAAGCGCCACGAACTAGCCGTCGATCTGTGCCTGGCTCTTGCCTTCCTCATTCATGCGCTGCTCTTTCTGGAGTACCGCGTCGACGACGCGTTCATCCTCTTCCGATACGCGGCCATGTGGGCATCGGGCGAAGGACCGGTCTTCAATCCGGGAGAGCTGGTCGAGGGGTATTCGAGCCCATTGTGGGTGGCGATCTTGGCGGGTGTGCATCGGATCGCCGGTCATGCTCTCGTGCCGGTATTCGCTCAGATCATGGATCTGGTCGCGGGGGGCGCGCTCGTTCTGGTTGCGGCACGGATCGCTCGAAGCGCCTGCTTGCTCGCCAAGTGGGGAGCCTCCGCCGCCCGGGCAGCCGGCGCGACGGCAGGTGGGCTTCTCGTCGTTTCTCCCGCATTCGCGATGCACGGTGTGAATGGGCTGGAGACAGCGCCCTATGCTCTGAGCCTCGCTTCGGGGGCGCTCCTGCTGCTCCGATCAGAGATGCGGGGGCGATGGGCGGGAGCAGGCGTTGCGCTTGCCGCGGCGGCACTTCTACGGCCGGAAGGCGGAACGATGGCGCTTTGCCTGTGCATTTGCGCCGGATTCGTCGAGCTCGCGTATCGCCCCAAGAATCTCCCGGATGTTTATTCAGAAGTGCCGCCACCATCGAGCCGGTGGAGGAGATATCTATTGCTCGACATCGCTCTGGTGACCGCCGCAATGACCCTCGGCGCACTATGTCGATATGTGTTCTATGAGGGCGCGCTGTTCCCCAACACATTTCACGCCAAGTCTGGTGGTTTCTGGGGGATCTCCGCAAAGAGCTACGTTTCTTCCGGGCTCTTCCCGCCTCTGCTCGGTGTGGTGGGAATGGGAGTCGGATTCTTTGGAATTATTCTGTCGCCGACCGTGGCGAAGAGGGTCGCTCCTTCGTTGATCGTCGGCCTCATCGGGGGATTGCTGCCTCTGTTACTGGGCTCCGATTGGATGCCCGGAGCGCGGCTCGTCGTTCCGTACTTGCCCTTGTTGTCCGCGGTGCTGGCGGTTGGTTGCGTGAGCTGTGCGCTCTTGATTGCGCGGTTCTTCCTCGGGGGTGTGTCGCCGCGTGCGCTTTCGTATTGCGTAGCCGGGATCGTTGTTGGTGGGGCGTGGTTTTCGCAGCGAGCGGAAGGGGAGCGTCTGCGCGAGTACGCTTCGGTGCGCGCTCGGGGCTACGCCACCGGCCATACCGCGCTCGCGGAGTGGCTGGGCGAGAGGACCGAATCGGGTGAGACAGTTGCCATGATGGATGTAGGGCTCGTGGGCTATGAGCGTATGGAGCTGCGCTTGCTCGACCTGGCTGGTTTGACCGATGCGAGGATCGCCCGGAGCCCCGGCGGATCGCTCGATAAATGGTACGATCCGGCCTACGTCGTCGATGCCGCTCCGGCCTACGTGGTTCTTGTCTTCACAGCACCGATTCGGGGAGATGAGCATGCGCTCTCGGCTGAGGATCTGACACCTTTGCTGCCGCACGCGCGCCGGATCTACCAAGATCCGGGATTTCGAGATCAGTACATGCGCATGCCGCCAGAGAGTGTCGCACCCGGGCCGTCCGGAACCGACACTCTCGCCGCGGGATTGGGAGCGGAGAGGGTATTTGTGCACGCACATCCGTGGCGGCACTATCTTCTGGCCGTGTTCGGGCGGCGATAGAAGCTATTTCGGCTGCATCCGCAGCCCGCCGTCGAGGCGCACGCACTCTCCGTTCAGGTAGGGGTTGTCGACAATCGATTCCACGAGCATCGCGTACTGATCCGGTTGCCCGAGTGTTTTCGGGTGGGGCACGCCGGCGGCCAGCCCTTCGCGGATCTTCTCGGGGAGAAGCGCCAGCATCGGGGTATCGAAGATGCCCGGCGCGATCGCGAGCACACGGATGCCCAGTTGCGAAAGGTCGCGGGCGGCGGGGAGGGTCATGGCGACGATTCCACCCTTCGACGCGGCGTAGGCGATCTGGCCGATTTGGCCCTCGTACGCCGCCACCGACGCGGTGTTGATCACAACCCCGCGCTCGTTGTTTTCCAGCGGGTCGTTTTTGGCCATCGCCGCCGCGGCGGTGCGCAGTACGTTGAACGATCCGACCAGATTGATGTCGATGAGGGTTCGGAACATCTCGAGGTCGTGGGGAGCGCCGTCTCGCCCCAGGATGCGTGCGGCGGTTCCAACGCCGGCGCAGTTGACGGCGACCCGAATCGGACCCATTTCCGCCGCAGCGCTCACCGCGGCTTCGACCTCGCCCGCGGATCTAACGTCGGTTTCGACGAAGATCGCGCTTCCCCCGAGCTCGGATGCGATCGCCTCGCCTTTGGCGGCATCGCGATCGACGAGCGCGATTCGGGCGCCTCTTCGGGCCAGCCGCCTCGCTGTCGCCTCTCCGAGTCCGGAGGCGGCTCCGGTCACGATGGCCACGCTCTTCTGAAGATCCATGTTGCTTTCTCCTGGCGTATTCGAGCTACCTTCGCTGAAGCTCCTCGAGACGGTCCAGCTCGTCGAGACGCCTCTTCACGAGACCGCCGGACTCTGAACCGGGGAGCGCGTCGAGTGTAGCTCGGTAAGTTCGGCGTACGCTCGATCTGTGACCGAGCAGCTCGTACAGGGTTCCGAGCTCCAGGCTGACCGCGGTGTTCGCGGGCTGTTTTCGGTGCAGCGATACGAGGAGCGCGAGCGCCTCATCGATCTCGCCGCGCTCGTACAATAGGAGCGCCCGTGTGTGCGGATTGTTCGCCCTTGCGACCGCCTCGTTCCTGAGATTCGAGAGCAAGGCGTCGACCTCGCCGCCTGAAGGGATCCCCCGGGGCACGAGTCCCGCGTCGTCGAGCGCGAATGCGATATCGCGGGCCATCAGCCCGTAACCGAATCCGTTGGGGTGAACGCGGTCGAGCGAGAAGATGGCGGCCTCTCCATACTTGGCTCTGTAGCTCTTCCAGCGAGAGAAGTGATCCACCGCAATTGCCTTCTCTTCGGCGGCCACCCGACGCACGAGCTCGGCGTGGCCTTTGCGAAGGCCCGCCACCAGCTCGTTCGGATAGCTTTGCAGAACCGGCGTAACTCCGGCGGCCCGACAGATTCGCGCGATCCCGCGGAGATCCTCTTCGAAGACCGTGGCCAGCAGCTTTTCGCGCTGGAGATCGCCCGCTCGGCCGCTCGATGCCGGTTCTCGGAGAAGGCGTGGGAGCGAGTCTCGAGGGACGAGGGCGCGAAGACGGTTCAACGCGATTTTCAGCCCCTTATAGACTCGCAGACGGCTGAGGCGGAAATTGATGAAATCGGTCGAGTCGAGCGCGTAACCCTCGTTGGTGCTACCGGTCAGCACCAGCACGAGCGAAGGTCGGATCGTCTCGAGGAGGCGGGGCAGCTCTCTGAGCAGCTCGTTCGAACCTCGTCCTCGGGCAGCCCGGACGATGAAATCGAAATCGGTTTCGGTCGTCGGGATTCCGTCCTTCGGCGCTTCGACAAAGGGGCGATCGCTCTCGTCCAAGACGGTCGATGTCGAGTCGGTGGTCGCGAGGATCCGAGCAAGCTGCTCGGGGTACGAGAGGTGTCGGCGATTGGTGCCGGCGCCTTCGGTGAATCCGTCGCCGAGACAGAGGATCCGGAGCTCTTCATGCGCGATGGGCGCTCCTGCATAGGGATTCGCGCTCGCGTGGCCCGAACGGACGATGCGGCTCGCTGCCCGCAAGCCCGCTTCCGCTGTCGCGAAGACGAGCAGGATCGTGAACAGCGCGAAGACCGCCTTTTTGACGAGCGGCCATTCGTTTCGGTTTTTGGACATTTCGGGGGGGATGAGCTCGCGGGCCGGATGGACCGAATGGGTGCGGGGTGTTTGGTGTATGACGATTGTGACACGATCCAGACGGAGGTGACCGCGATGAACGAAGCCCCCCGCTATTTCGCTCCGCTCGATCGGGCCTTGGGGCACATGCGTGCCATGCTATTCCACCCCTTTTCGGCCAAGAAGTGGCTGGTGATCGCTTTCTCTGCGTGGTTGGCCAATCTTGGCACGGCGGGCAACGGATCCTCAACTCGTTGGGACCCTTCCGACGCTGTCCGCGAGGCGTGGGGCGCATCCGATGTCGGTCTCCTGCCTCCCGGTCTCGAGGGCCCCTTCACGGAGTGGGGACGGGAGCTCGGGCTTCTCGGGCTTTCGGCGGCACTGATCGCGGCCCTTCTCGTGGGACTGGTGCTGCTCGGTCTGCTCGTGCTCTGGATCAGCTCGCGCGCGAAATTCGTCTTCCTCGAATGTGTCGTGGATGATGCGGCCCGGATTCGAGAGCCGTGGATTCGCTATCGGCACGAGGGGAACTCACTATTCCTGTGGCGTCTGAGCTGGATCGCCGGTTCGATAACGGTCGCCGCGCTGGTGGGCGGTGGTCTGGCCTTCACCGGCGGGCTGGCCGGCTGGGAGTGGTCGTTGCTGAGTGTGCTGATGCTCGCGGCCGTCGCGCTGGCGATTGCAACACCGATCGCTTACATCTTCCTATGGGTGGAGAGCTTCGTGCTGCCGATCATGATGCGCAGGCGGATCGGCATTCTGGACGCGATCGAGGAGTTATGGGGACTGCTCTCTCAGGATTTCATCCCTTTTCTGCTCTACGGTCTCTTCTACCTCTTTTTGTTGATCTGCGTGCTCTTCCTGGTCATCGCACTCGCGGTGCTCACCTGCGGGCTCGGAGGAATCCTGATGCTGCTGCCGTACATCGGTGCGGTCCTGCTCCTGCCGGTGAGCATCACCTTGCGCGCATACTCGCTCGCCTGGCTGGAGCAGATCGAGCCGAAGTACGGGTTGTCCGGCTGAGAAAGCTGAGCTAATCAGCCGGCTTGATAGCCACGATCCCCAAACTGCTGACGTGGGGCAGGAACTCTCGCACCTCTTCGATGTTCGCGCCGAACTCCTTGATCGCGTCTTGCAGCGGGGAATCGCTCGCGCAGACCTTGTCGCCGAATGAGCTCTCGGTGAGCACGCGCACGTCGGTGAAGCCGGCGTTTTCGATGGCCGCCAGATAGTCGGCGCGCAAGCTCGCGCCGCCGACACAACCCACGTATGCATCGACACTCTGCAGCACGGCTTCGGGCAGTGGCCGTTCGAGCACCACATCCGAAACCATGAGGCGTCCACCAGGGCGGAGGACTCGAAACGCTTCGGCGAACACCTTCGGCTTCTCGGGCGAGAGGTTGATCACGCAGTTGGAGATGATCACATCCGCGCAATCATCGTCGACCGGAAGCTCCTCGATGAGCCCCTTGCGGAACTCCACGTTTTCGGCGCCGACGGCGAGGGCGTTCGCTCTGGCTCGCTCCAGCATATCGTCGGTCATGTCGATTCCGATGACGCGTCCCCGCGCTCCCACCTGCTTGGCCGCAAGGAAAGCGTCGATTCCGGCGCCCGCGCCGAGGTCGATCACCGTTTCGCCCGGCGCCAGTGAGTCGATCGCGGTCGGATTGCCACAGCCGAGGCCGAGGTTCGCACCCTCGGGAAGCTCCGCCAGCTCTTCGTCGCTGTAGCCGATCAGGCGGCTCACATCTTCGGCCGTCGCTGCTCCACCACCGCAGCAGGAAGAGTCGGAATCACGGGCCACGCGCGCGTACCCCTCGCTGACCAGGCGCCGAACTTCGTCCGCGTTCTCGGGTCGTTTCTTCTTGTCGTCGCAACAGCCCATTCGAATCGTTTCTCCGTATGATGAGAGGTTCACTGATAGAGTTGTGCGGGGGCGGATCTTCGTCAAGCCGATTTCCCGTTCATCCGCGCTTATATCTCCCAATCCCCCCGTGCCAGCATGCGCCCGGGCAAGAGTTAGCCCACGATATCCCGACACGAGCTTCCTCAGCACACAGTGTAACGCGGGCCAGCAAGATACCGCTTCGCTCGTGGAGAGCACCTATCGCCAGTAGAGATCGGTCCAAGAGCCCGCGAGGGATCGACCGGCGGGCGTTTCTGCGCGGTTCCTGGTTCGAGAGGCCGCCGGCGGTGGTGCCGGGCACCCGACTGCTGAAGCCGTCGCCGCCCTGCCTCCCCCGAGATTCGCTGGGACGCAGCCCGTGCATCGACTGCGATGCGCCCTGCGTCACGGCCTGCCCCGAGCGGATAATCCAGGCCGCCACCGGCGAGCGCGCGAGACTCAGCTTCACGGCCGGGGGATGCACCTTCTGCGGCGACTGCCTCGATGTCTGCCCGCCGGCGCGCGAGGGTGGGGAGAGGG
>NYZA01000022.1 GCA_002686955.1 Gemmatimonadota bacterium | reverse complement strand
CCTCCAACTCCTGCAGCAGATGCCCCGCATCGGTGCCGCCGAGCAAGAGCAAAACGCTGGCGAGCTTGTGGACCGTGGAGAGAAGGAGCTCGCTGTTCCTCTCGTCACGCGAGCGCACCAGTTCGGCGCGGTACTCAGGGGCTTTGCCCAGAAAGGACTTTCGATGCTTGAGGAAGTGATCGACTCGGCCTCTGAAGAAGACCGGTAGTGCCACGGGAGCGTCCCTCTCAGGCACCGAGACGGTCTTGCGGAGCAGCCTGTAGAGAGCTTCTGAATCGAGAGGTTTGCTGATGTAGTCGTCCATGCCGGCCGCCAGACAGCGTTCCCGATCGCCGTGGAGAGCGCTGGCGGTCATCGCGATGATCGGCAACCGCCCACTCCCGCCGCTTTCCTGATCGCGTATGCGCTCGGCGACCTGAAACCCACTCAGCTTCGGCATATGAACGTCGAGCAGTAAGACCTCGAAGCGGTCGGTCGCGAGGAACCCCAGGCATACTTCCCCGTTTTCCGCGGCTGTGACGTGGCATCCCCAATCCTCGAGCAAACATCGCGCGTACTCCTGATTGGTCTCGTTGTCCTCCGCCAAGAGAACCTTGACGCCGGCCAGGACCCGCCCCTCGTTAGAGATCTCCGCCTCCGCGATATCCGGTTCGCCGTCGGGGGCAACGGCGTCCAATGGTGCGCTAACGCCGAAGAGCCGGGCCAGCGTACGCGCCAATTCCTCGCGCAGAACCGGCTTGGCGATACGGGTAGCGAAACCGATCTCCTCCCGACCATCCTCCCGATGAGAAAGATAGTCGCAAGACATCAAAACGGCCGCGCTCCCTTGATCCTCGCGAAGCGCCTGCCGCAGTAGCTTCGATTCAACCTCCGCCGATTCGAGCACTCCTTGATCTGTGAGGGTCAGAGTGTATGCCTCATCGGTATCTCGCAGGCGAGCCAAGGCCGTTTCCGCATCAGTGGCGACATCGCACCGGATCCCCCAAGAGTCGAGAATCTCGCGGACACAATCGAGTGCCCTTCGGTTGTCGTCCGTGATCAATGCCCTCGACCCGGCCAAAACCGAAAGATCGACCGACGCGGCGTCCGCGGGCTCCTCCCGGGATCGTGCCATCGGCAACTCTACGATGAAGCAACTGCCTCTCCGAGACTCACTTTCGACGCGCATCTCGCCCTCCATGAGCCGAACCAAGTGCTGGGTGATGGCCAGGCCGAGACCCGTGCCCCCGAAACGGCGCAGAATCGAGCCATCTGCCTGCTCGAAAGCATGAAATATGCGCTCTTGCTCCGCTTCCGGAATGCCGATGCCCGTGTCCCGCACCCGCAATTCCAACCGCTCGCTCTGGGTGTTGGTTTCCAGCACCGTCGCGCCCAGCTCGACTTCACCCTTCTCGGTGAACTTAACGGCGTTGCCGATCAGATTGCAGAGTATCTGGTGCAGACGCACGCGGTCGGAAGATACAGTACGCGGTACATTCGGATGAATGCGACAGATCAGCTCTAGCCCCTTTTGGAAGGCAGGTTGGCCGAAAAGACGTACGCTCTCTCCTATACTGGCCGGCAGATCGAACGCTTCAGATCGAATCTCCAAACGCCCCGCTTCGATCTTCGAGAAGTCGAGAATGTCGTTCAAGATGGCCAGGAGGGTTCGGGCCGATTCGTGGGCCTGCCGAAGATGCCTTCGCTGTCCCGAACTCAAACTCCCCCGCAAAACCAATTCCGTCATTCCGATCACGCCGTTCATCGGAGTGCGGATTTCGTGGCTCATGTTGGCGAGGAACTCCCCTTTCGCACGGCTGGCAATCTCCGCGGTTTCCTTGGCTTCGCGAAGGTCGGCGGTCTGTCGGGTTACCTCCTCCTGCAGACGCTCGCTGAAATCTAGCTGCTCGCGTTCGCGACGCGCGATCGCTGCTCGCATACCGTCGAACGCTTGGGCAAGGCGAGCGATTTCGTCCTCGCCCTCGATCGGCAAGGTCGCCTCGTAGTCTCCATGGGCCACGGCCGCGCTGGCACGGATCAGTCCATTCAAACGCCTAATCCACGCCTTTGTGATTGCAATGGTAATCGCCAGGACCAATCCACCCAGCCCCAGCAAAGCCAACCATGCCATTTGAGTCTGTTGTCTATAGAGACGATTGCGGGCTTCTCGGCCGCTCGCAAGAACCACTCGGCCTATCGGGGGGACAGCTTCCCGCTCGCTGTCTATCTCTACATCCAGGTACACCTTCGCCGAAACAACGTCGAATTCTCCTGCCCAGTCGCCACCCAAGTAGCGTTGCCAACTCTCTTGGTCGGCCACCCGTTTCTGGAGGGGCGCGCCGGTGGAATCGAAGACCGCGAGAAAACGCACATCCACATCCCACGGCTGTGAATCGAGCAACCTATCCAGCTCTTCCCGATCTCCAATCGCGACCGCCAATTCACTCGCACGCGCCACGCTCCGAACCATCGTCTCCATGCCCTGGCGCTGCTCGTCGCGCAGCATGGTACGGGTTTGGCTCGTGTGCAAAATGCCCACGACACCCAGAGTGCCCACCATGCCGGCGCCCAGCAACACCGCGGCTTTGGTTTCCAGCCTTTGTCGCATGTCAATGCCTTCCCAGGATCTCGGCGCTGTCTTGGAGTTCGCGAGGAATCGGGATCCACAGACGCCTGGCCACCATCTCGTTGATAACGATTCGATGATCGGCGGGGTGCAGGCCGCGGACCACTCCGGTTCCAGCCAACTCCTTGGCCACCAGTTCTACCAGCTGTTCGGACTGCTCCGATGGGGGGGCAACGACCGCCGCCAAAGCCCCCGCTTCAACGATCGATCTGGAGAAAGCGAACACGGGGATGCTCCGCCGCAACGCGTAGAGCAAGGTGCCGCGAACCACTGACGGCTGCGCGACGACCGGATCCGCGGCAACCCAGATCGCGTTCGATCTGAGCGCAATCATGGCCCGGATAGCCTCGGCCGGCGATGAGTGCGCTTCAATATCGACCGTCGCCAGTCCGACAGCCTCGCCCAAAATCTCTCTCGCTTCTTCGATGCGCCGCATGCTCGCCGGATCCTTGCTACTGTAGAGTGTTGCCAGCTCGTGGGAGGTGGGAATCATCCGGCGGAAAAGAGCCAAATCCTCGCTCGGCGACACACCCATGGCGATACCGCAGGCAGTGGAATCGGTGTCTAATGCGAGAAGCTCTGGGTGCTGGACCAGAGCATAGAAGAGCGGCACTGCTCGCGGGCGTCGACTATTGAGCAATTCCGCGCTCTGAGATCCGATCGCCAGCAGAGCGCGATGCCTTTCCAGTTCCCCCTCCCCAAGCGGTACCTCGTCGGGCGCGAGGATCTTGCTGCTCAACGCCGCGGCGCTCAGGCCCAACGCCGCGCTTTCCGCAAACTGAGTGTAACTTCTGTGCTCATCCGAAGGTACGATCAACACGTCGACCGCCGGCACGCTGGAGGCATTGAGCGCCGCCAGAGTGAAGAAAATGAGCCGCCTCGTCAGCATCAGAAGGACCATTCCCCTTTTAGAGAGGCTGCCGAAGCCAAATCCCGATAGGCCCCTCCGCCCGTGTGAATGATCCTCTTGTTCAGGTCCTCATCTAGCATTCCCAATAGATTGTGGCCGCCCAGGCGAGCCCGGAAGCGGCCGCGCTCGAAACCGATTCCCAGATTGCCGTAGACGCTCGGCTCATCCACCCGCAGCTCTTCGTCTTCCGAAGACGCAGCCGCACTGCTGGAGTATAGATGAGGCAACCCTTCCTCACTCGGTGGAGGGAGAAGCGTCTCTTGGAAGCCGGAGTATTTCCAGTTGATCTGCAACGAGGCGTCTACCCGCCAGTTCTCATGTAGCCGCCACCCAGCGACAAACTTCGAGGTGTGATCGGACCAGTAGTTGAGATCTTCTTCGTTCACGGTCACATGTTGAACAGCGTCAGGGTCGAGCTGATCCCAGGCGAAGAGCGTGGCGAAGCCATGATTCGCCGTCAGACTCAGCGCTTCGCCCTCCCACTTCAATTCGAGGTCGAACCCCCCGATTCGCTGGTCGGCGATCTCCGTGGTCTTGACGTCGCTGAAGCCCAGAACCCGCATTTCCTGCACGAAAACCGCCGCATTCGCGGTCAGTCCTCCTCGTCCCAGGTATTGGTAGATCGCTTCCGCGGTGATCAACGATTCAACGTCGTCGGCGTCTTCTCCTTCGAGCTCTGCACGCCGAATCTCAGCAGCGAAATTCGTACGCTGTGACCGATTCAGATGCAGCTTGAAGGCGTGTTCGAGGGTCGGTGTAAGAACCAAGGCCATACGCGGCGAAAAGAGCGTTGATACTGCTTCATGTTGATCGACGCGTGCCGCGGTGTTGAGTCTAAGCCAGTGGTTGATCGTCCAGGCGTACTCACCGAAGACCGCGCCTCGGCCGTAGCTCCAGGGTTTCCAGCCATCCGGTAGAAGCCGAATTCGTGGATCACTGCCGTGCAAACCTGTCGCTGAGTTTCCGTACCACGCCCTGCTCGCCTCCAAAGCCAGGGTGAAAATGTGGTCGAGGCTCGGCTTGACCGTTACGAAAACCTGGCTCTGAAACTCATCTTCCCGATGTACATCGGTGGGGTAAGCCTGCGGCCCCCCGTAGACAGGTATCGAAGGTGCCATGCGCAAGAATTCGGTCGACTGGTGGCTGAAGCGGAGCCTCAGGCGAACTCTGCCGCCGAGCTCGAAGCGGCTGTCGGTGGCGTTCGTCCATTGATGGTAGCGGGTATGAGGCGGCTCCGCCAAATCGGGATCTATGTCGAAGCTGAGGATGTTGCTGACCGCGGTCCCCTGCGCCTCGTACTGCTTACCCCCCCGTGTAAAGCGTGACCAGATGCTGTGCCGACCCCAGTCGAGCTGGGCGTGAATCTTGGCGGAAATCTTCTCGCGGGCGTTTCGGTAGTCCCAATTGGCGTAGGGACTGGCCTTTCCACCGTCGACCACCACGTTGCCCTCGCGATCGTACAGATCGCGGCCGTAGAGCAAGGGTGCGTCCTCGGGAGCCGCGCCCGAGTAGGAGGCCGCTCCGGCATAGATGAAGACCCCGACATCCGGCTCCCAGCGCCGACCGAACTTGAGCTCCGTGCTGGCGTACTCTTCTATCGCGCCGCCTTCCCCCCCGATCGCGAAACCGGTGAAGGTCTTGGAGCTCTCAGGGATCAGGTTCACGACAGCCGCCATCGCTCCCGGGCCGTATATGACCGATCCGGGACCGCGGGCGATCTCGACACGGTTGATATCGCCGAGTAGCACCAGATCCCGTTCCATGTAGGCGCCGCGGTGCGAACGGTGGTTCATGACACGCTGGTCGACCAGCAACAGGTACTTGTCATCGCGGTCGCCGATCAATCCTCGCACACCCAGGTGATCGCTCTCGAAATGGTGGTTGATGATCTGCAGATTGGGCGTGTGAATGTTGAGCAGCTCATCGAGACTCCGGGCGGAGGAACGCCAGATCGCGTCGCGATCGATGCGGGTCCAGGAATAGGGCAGGAGTGCTTCGTCCCAGATCACGTTCGAGCCCAGAAAGTTATCGGCGGTTTCAAGCAATTCCAGAAGTGAGCGTTCTTGCTGCAAGTCCAGCTGAAAGACTCCGAGACCGTCTTCCTGTGCATTCGCGATCCGCGGATGGCCCGGCAGAGCGAACCAGACCGTCATCACCTGCGGGATCGTCCGCAGACCACGAGTTGCCGCCATCCTCACGCGCGTCCTTTCACCCCTCGGTTCCAGCTCCGATCGAGCCACCGATTGGGAAACTGCATGCCTATCGACTCCATGCCCAACTCTACCAAAAGGCCAAAGCGTTGTCTCGTCTCACCTTCAGCGCGGGAATCGGCTCTGGTGAGAGAGAGCCGACACTGCTAGGATCGCGCCGCCGCTCGATACGCGAACCGGTTGGTCCGGGGAAACCAGCCGAGGGAGCAATCTCCTGGACGCCCAGTCGGCGGAGTAATCGATCGCGTGGCCTCGACCGTGAAAGGACCGCAATGCGCACCATAGCCGACGTAAAGGGTCGAATTGCCTCCGCCCGGAATGTCGTGATCGTCTACCCCTACACTTACGTCAACCCGTACAACTGCCTTCCGCCCATCGCGGCGGAGTACCTGCAGGCGGGTATCGTAGCCTCGGGAAAGCGAGCGCTGCTGCTCGACATGCGATTCGAAGACCGCATCGACGACCGGGTCCGCGACGCCGACATAGTCTGCCTCTACGGTTATTTCGAGGACTGCACCATCTTCGGAAGGTGGGGACATCACGTCATCGATCGAGTCCTCGATATCGTCCCCCCCGGAACACCCGTCATTGCCGGCGGCACCGGATTCAGCGATCCGGACGCGGCCCTCGAGGCCCACGGAAGGGTCGACCTCATTCTCCGTGGAAGCCCCGATCATCCTATCCGGGAGCTGCTGGCCGGAACAGACCCCGAAGAGACGCCGAACGTGGTCTTCCGCACTCCCGAGGGGTTGGTCCGAACGCCACGGGTCGTCTATCCCCTCTCCGAGAAGATCTACCCGAGGAGAGAGCTGCGAAACCCGCGCTACCGCTATCATGTCATCGGTTTGGAGGTCGACCTGATTCGCGCCGGGGTCGGTTGCAACTACCGTTGTCGTTTCTGCTACCAGTACGGCAAAGACTCCGATGGGGCTTTCTTGCGTTGGCAGGGGCGATCCGCCGACAGCGTTTGCCGTGAGCTCGCTGAGATCTCCGCACCGATCGTCTATTGGATCGACGACGATATGACCACCGACATGGACCTTCTCGACGACATCGCCGAGACGCTCATCAGAAAGCGGATCCGCAAGCTCTACATCGGCACTGGCCGCCTCGATCACGTTCTCAAAGGCGGTGTCGACACACTCATCAAGCTCGAGAAGGCCGGGCTCCTGGTGCTGGGCTTCGGGGTAGAGTCACTCAAGCAAGAGACACTGAGATTCTACGGCAAGGGCCTCACGATCGATCGAATCGAACAAGCCATGGCGATGATGCGGAAGACGAATGTTCTCCTCTTCTGCAACTTCCTCTTCGGCTCGCCCGGTGAAACTGAAGAAGATATGATCGAATACTTGTGGTTCGGTCACAAGTGGGGGGTCGATACTCTCGTCACGAATCGCCTTCGCGTGCAGAAGGGATCGACGATGCACGAGGCGATGCACGATGGCGACACCGGCGAGCCTCTCCCCGGCATGGAGAGGATCACCGGCAAGGAGCTCGAAAGGATCAAGCTAACGGTGAAGTTCGCGCAGAGGACGCCCCCGCGCATTGCGCTCAGCTTCATCAAGCTCTACCGCCATCAGGGTATGGTGATCGACCCCTTGACCGTCTTTTGCTCGCTAATCGAGACACTCATTCAGGGAACCGCCGTGGAAAAAACGCTGCTAGTACCCTTCCTGCTTCGATCAGGCAAGCGGATCGGAGCCAATCCCGTTGTGAACCAGTTGCTCCGGCTATGCGCAATCGTCAGCTACCCTTTCGTCAGGGTCGCGGACCGTCTCTTCCACCGCGTCGATAGACGATTCGGCATCTCGACGAAGTACGTCGCCGGCCTCTTCGTGAGTTTCAAAGAGCGAGTCTATGAAAAGCAGAAACGTAGAGCTCAATTGAAGCGGTCAGCAGCCGATTCCGGCGCGACGAGCACCAACGGCGCTGCTCATTCAATGCCTGTTTCGGAACGAGTCCTCACTGAGTGAGCGAATGGACCGGCACCCGGTGAGATGAGCGGTCGCGGAGCATCTCCACGAGGAGATTCTGACGCTCACGAATACGAAGAACCCGAGATGCTCCGGAACGCCTTCGTCGAGATAGTGGGGAAGCAGCTTCCGAGCACAAGAGCGACCGGCTCCCCGCACGATGCTCCCGTGAGCGTGTTGCGCCGCTCCCCAGGTAGCCCCGGGCTCCTCAGCCCCTTCAGGCCGAGCTCTGATTCAATCCACGTTCCGGCGTACGAACGAGCATCGCGACACCAAATAGCAATGTCGGCCAGATCTGAAGCAGAAGCCTGGAGGCGCTCACTTGGACCGTCCAGGCCAGGTCGAAGAAATCCGGTGTGATGACATAGATAAAGAAGTAGGCCACGCCCATGGTCAGGACGAGTCCCAGAGCAACAACGCCGCTCCGGCGCTGCTCACGCTGTGGGCTGAAGCCAAAAACGAAAGGCAGAAAACAGGCGATGATCCCGGGGATCAGGTTCGGATGCGCCAGCCGATCCCACAGGGCCCCAACGATCGTCACATAGCGAGATGGATCGAGGAAGCAGGAGACAATGTAGCTGGGGACCAGCGCGGGACCGTAGGAATTGGGCGGTGCGTACCAACCCTTGTGGATTAGCACGGCCAGCAAAGGGGCCATGGAGCCCAAGACGAATAGGCCCACATCACGCCAGCGGCGTGCGCCCGAGCCCGTGGCGCAGCTAAGGTAGAGACGCCCCATAAACGCGGCCGGAAAGAAAATCAGTCCCTCGTTCTTCGTCCACAGGGCAAAGGCAGCGACTGTGCCGGAGATCAAGATCAGCCCTTGCGCCCCGCGGTGTGCATTCTCCGCCATTGCGAACAACACCACGGTCGCGAGGATGAAGAAGGCCAAGGGAATATCGGCGCATTGGCTCGCCCCGCGCTGAAAGAACACCGGGTGGGCCAACAGCACGGCACCCGCTGTCAATCCGATGATGCGGCCTTTGAGCGCGACAGTCGCAACACAGAGCAGAGCCACTGTGGAGGCGGTAAAGAGCATTGCCACGGATATCGGCGCGGCCAAATTGGGCCCCCCCGTAAAAAGCCACAATCGGGCGACGGATCCAGGCACCATGAGCGGGTAGTCCGGCTGCGCGCTCCTTATGCGGAAGATCTCCGTCCAGGCATCTGGTCCTCCCATGTGAAAAAAGCGGGCTTGAAGATTCCAAATTGACCAAGCGTCCCGGACGCCATGGGGCTGCAGCAGGGTCACCGCCGTGGTCGTGAGACAGGCGAGAAGCAGGGCGAGGCCAAAGACGAAGAGGAGGTGCTTGGGGCGGGCATCCCCCCCTGAAGCAGCGAGCCGAAAAGAGAAACCCCTGCCTTCCTCCCGCATCCCGGTGAACAGCAAGACGGCCAAGAGGATCAAGAAAAACAATGTATCAGCGGCAGTGTACGCGGAGTCCGACAGCCCCAAGACCAGCCTCAGCAAGAAATAGGCAAGGGATGAGAGCGCCAGGCCGAGGGGAGGACCCAGCGAAAGCGCCAACCCCATCCGCCAAGAGGCCTCCCGAGGCTTACTCAGCGCCCTCCAGAGTAGGGCGATGCCACAGAGCAGCGGGAGAAGGGCCAAGGCTGCCATCTATCGGACCCTCTCCAGGAGCAGCAAGCCCTCGTTCGTTCGAGCGCGGATTCCGTATTTCTCTGTGTCGAACTCCAAGGCTTGGCTGGAATCTCTCGGGCGATCGATGATCAGCAGCTCGCTATCCACTGGCCGCTGCTCCCCAACGGCAATCGCCGGCCCGAAGTCGAGCACGATCGGCGCCAGGCAATACTGCGCCATGTGCATCCGTTGGCTGAGCTCTTTCGCTTCCGCGAAGATTCCGGCGGCGTCCCGGCCCGCGCCTTTCTCGCCACGGTTCACCCGATGCATGGCCCTGGTGAAGTCCCGTGAGGAGCCGGGATAGGCATCGATGAGCAGGGAGCTACGGTATCCCACCACTCCGCCGGCCGGCAAGAAAGGGCGCAGTTCGGCATACCGCCGGCAATGCTGGCTGACGATGTCGTCATTCGATCCACGCCGTCGAAGCGAGTCCAGGCGGCCGTACACGGCGTGCGCGTGCACACCAAGGCCAATCGCCAGCATGGCGACCCAGATGGACCAACCCAACCGCAGCCTCCTGGGCGAAAGCTCAGCAGCCAAGCTCGTTCATCCGGTTCGGGGGCCGTTCGGAACACACGCAGCACATGTCGCTGGAATCTCTTTGCAGGATCGGTGTGGGAGTGAATCGCGGGGCCGAGATCATGATTGACAATCCCATCAATCGTCCGCTCGGCACAGACGAAACTCGAGTCGGATTGGATCACATTTCCGGGCGCAATTCAATTCCCTCCCAAATCCGTATCCAATCGACGGGATGCCACCCACAATCAGAGGCAATGCGGGAGGCACTCGAGCTTCTTGCTCGCAGGGATCCACCCGAAGAAGGCTCCGCAGGTATGGCGGCCTGGAGGATTTCAGCTCACTGATGCGGGCCGTGATCTCCCCGTTCTCTCTTCACATCGTGAAAGGCCGCGCCGAGAATCGCGGCCAATCGGTTGTCTACCACTTCAATTCATGAGCTATGGACCCTGCTTCTGTCGCTCACGATACGCCCATTGTCGAGCGATAGAACCGATTAGGTCGCATGCGCGACCCCGGCGTTCGGCCTGACGGGCTTTCGACCGCTTGGAATGAAAAACAATCGTCCCCAGGCTTTTCGATATACGGGATTTTCGGGAGGACCGAGCATTGGCGGGCGGGCTGCCGCCATTCGTAGCCAGGCCCGCCCACCGGCTCCGCATCCCCGAACGCTACGCCCTCTTTGCCGCCGGGGTGCCGAGGTTCAACGCGCGCCCCACCTTGCACGAACACGAGCGCTCAGATCCACGCCGCCTTCTGCGTACTCCGCTTTTCTCTCGACGAGGCGGTTCACCATTCGCTTTTCCAGACCTATTGCGGCATGGGAAAATGTCTCACGCATGTTGGCACAGAGAGCTCGCTGATGTCTGGGTCGTCAATTGGCGTTGAGCTCGAGCGCTTCGAGATCCCTCAGGATCCCGTCGCTCATGATCTCCTCTCCGGCAGAGCTGTAGTGCCCATCGGTGTAGGAAATGAAGAAAGAGGAAATCGCTTCGCCTTGGTCGAGACTAGGGCGGAAGTAGTCGAAAGCGTCGAAGGTCGCTCGGTGCTTGGCTTTGATCTGACGGTAGAAGTCTCGGTATACGGGTTCACCGGCGTCTTCGTAGGCTTGCAGCTCTTTCCAGTCCGGAAAGAACAGAATGATCGGAGCAGTGTCGTGCTCTCTCGCACGACGAATGAAAGTATCGATGATATGTTCCAATACTCTCGTGGCGTCGACATCGTCATATAGCATCATATAATCAGCTGCATTCTGGATCCTCTTCAGATGGTACGATCGTACATAGAACGGGAGGGCCTTCAAGAGATAGTATGAGTATGGGAATCCGGCTTGTTCATTCAAATTGTATTCGTCGTAGAAGTGGAACCAGTAGTCCTTCTGTCCGATCTCTCGCAGGAACGCAATGTCTCCCAGACGCTCTATGCCATCAGGAGAATCGATCGGATTGGGTAGCAATACGATTTCGCCGTCGTCTTCGATATAGAACCTCGGCTTCGTCGGTGTTTGAGGACCGTTGCGCCAGTAGAAGCCTCGGTAACGGGACAGGTTTCTCGCAATGTTCTCCGCCAGAATGCCGAGGCACACATAACGCGATTTCACCTTGCCCACGTATCTCTTCTCGAATCGCAAGTAAGCTTGGTCGGTTCCATACCCTGGAACGCCGTAGTTGAGCACCGGTTCGCCGAGCTTCGCTTCCAGTCGGCGAGGCCACGAACTGTCGATGTCCGGGTGCCCGTACGTGAAACTGTCACCAAAAAGACAGATGGCCGCCTCGGTCAGGTCGTAACGCGCCCTGGAGGGAATCTCCCATCCGAGCTCTTTATCGTAGACCTCTTCATAGCGCTGCTTCATGTGTGGTTGGTCGATGCTCTTGAGGTCGCGTCGAAGATAAAAGCACCGGTCCTTTACGACCATGACGAAGAATGCAGAGGCCTCCAGAAGCGCCAGCGTCGCAATGAGGAAGACCAGCGCGGCGCCCACACGGAAAGCAATCCCGTTCTTCTTGCGCATGTCGACTCTCGGTAGGGATGACGGAAAGGTCCTTGGCCCGCGGCAACGTCCGGCGATCATACACCACGTCTCGGACCAAGAAGCTCGAGAAATGGCCGGAAGGCGAAGGGGTAGAGCGCGAACCCCTCGGGAAGACGCGCGTGTGGGTGCGTGGCGGACAATGCCGGTGCCCGCGGATCCCCCGAGCGGTGTCCCAGATCGCGTAGGCGTGTTGACCGCCGTGAACGATTCAAAGGCGATGCAGATTCAGATCCTCGATTGCCCGATGCACTGGCCGAGTCGTCTTGGGAGCTTCGCTGTACTCGATATCGATTCCAAGACGTTTCCTCCGCGACGTGAACAGATGATCAAGCTCTGTTCCCTGATGGGTCGTCCAAAGAAGGAAAGCGATGCGAGCCCAATCGCCGCCAAAAGCGACTCGTCCCTCTCAGCGGCGACCTTCCCATTCGCCCATGCAGGAATGCACGACCGCCGCGGTTGGGGACGCGCCCAAAGGGTTTGCGCGAGAATAACTTCAGACCTCCTGATCTCGGGGATTGTCTCTCGACTCCAGTTCATGGATCAGGCGCAGATTTGTCTCTGGAAAGATTGTCTCGGTGGCGGTCGATTCTCGACATATGTGGCGTATTGCGGCATCGGTGCTGCGGTTTGCGAGGTGATGCAGTCGCACGGTCAGGGTGCCGGCGTCATGGTCTGGCGTGAGATCCGCCTCGTTGGTGTAGAGCGCCCGGAGCAGGGAGCGGGCGTCATCGTTGCGGTCATGCTCTGCTTCTCTCTCGACAAGGTGCGTCACCTCTCGCCCTTCTGCACCAATTGCGGGATGGAAAAATGTCTCACGCATGTTGGCAGAGAGGGGCTCACCGTGCGTTGTTATGCCTCGCGAATTCATAAAGTAAGTGCAACAGGAAGTGTGAAGAAGGGAGTGATCTGGGATACTGAGTCGATCTCCAAACATCCACGAAAGGGGAACGGCTCATGGCGTATCGCCAGATCACTCTCGAGGAACGATACACGATGGCTGCCCTCCGCAGGCAGGGATGGTGCCCGGCTCGGATCGCACGGGAGCTCGGCCGCCACCGAAGTACCGTCTACCGCGAATTCCGTAGGAATTCATCCAGGTGGGACGGTAGCTATCGTCCTAGCCAGGCTCAGGAACACACGAACGGTCGAAGATCGCGTTCCAGGCGCAATCGTCGTTTCGGGATCCGAAGCTGGAGTCGAGTGGTGGCACTGCTGGAGAAGGACTGGAGTCCCGAGCAGATATCGGGACATATGGACCGTACCGGTTCTCTCTCCATCAGCCATGAAACCATCTACCGGTATGTGTGGGAGGATCGGGCTCGAGGCGGCACGCTCTACCGGCATCTCCGGCAGGCTACCAAGAAGCGGCGGAAGCGCTACCGGTCCTACGACAGCCGAGGGAGGCTGGCAGGCAAGCGCCACATATCCGAGCGGCCGAAGGACGTCGACCAGCGCAGGGCCGTCGGACATTGGGAGATTGACACCGTGATGGGCGCCGGCAACAACCACTGCGTGGTGACCTTGGTGGACCGGGCCTCCGGATACACCCTCATCGGGAAGCTCCGCGCACGGAACATGGCGGAGGCGGCTAGAAGGACCACCGCGCTCGTACGCCGGCATCCTGGTCGATTCCGCACCATCACCGCGGACAATGGAACCGAGTTCCACTCCTATCGGAAGGTGGAGGAGGCCACCGGGGTGAGCTACTACTTTGCGACGCCTCACCATGCGTGGG
>NYZA01000021.1 GCA_002686955.1 Gemmatimonadota bacterium | reverse complement strand
TAGGGGAATCTCAGCAATCTAGCCAGTGTCTTTGCGTTGTGAACGCTGACGAGACACTCCTCCGCGCCGACGATCGAGACCGGAACGATCGGGGTGTCGGTCTGCAGCGCCAGGCGCATGAAGCCCCGCCCGAAAGGCTCCAACTGATAGCGGCGATCGTAGAGCTTCCCCAGTCCCCGCGCCCCCTCGGGGAACACCAGGATCGCGTTCTCCGCATCGAGCAGGTTGCGACAGTTGATCGGATCGCCCAACGCCACCCCGGCCCGGCTGAAGAGCTCGCTGATCACCGGCAGAGTGGAAACCCACCGCTCCGCCATCGGACGCACCAGGCGGGGCGGAACGGCTTCGAGGAGTGTCGCGAGCGCCAGCACGATTCCGTCGAAGGGGAGCTGCCCGGAGTGGTTCGCGACGATCAGAACCCGCCCCGAGGGCAGGTTCTCGATTCCACGGATCACGGGGCGGAAGTAGCGATAGATCGGGTACGCCAGAGAGTAGAGCAGCTTGCTCTGCTCGGAGCTGAAGCCCCAGGCATCGTACTTCTCGTCCGGCAGCCCCAGGCGATCGATCGCCTCGGCGATTCTCGGGATCGTGAGCGTTTCTTTCAGCAGATTCGTGCCAATCTACCTCACATTTCCAACATAGCTCGTCGTGAGCTGTCGCTCCCACAGCTCGGGATCAGTGTAATCGGGGATCAGGGCCGGTGCTACCCGCCCGTCGATCTCGCTCGAATAGCTGCGCGCATGGTCCAGATGCAGCGCTCCATCGGTGTGCTCTCCGGCGATGTACTCGGCCGAAGAGGCCCCCGAGATGCGCCCGTAGACCACGATATCGAGCAGCGAGCTCCCCATGAGGCGGTTGGCCCCGTGGATCCCTCCGCCGACCTTGCCCGCGATGAAGAGCCCGGGCAGGCAGGTACGCCCGTCGGCCTGGAGCTCCAGGCTACCGTTCTGATAGTGCAGAGTCGGGTAGATCAGCATCGGCTCCTTGGAGATGTCGATGCCGAAGCGCTTGTAGAGGATGTACTTGCCTGGAGATTCCTTCTGGACCGTTCCCTCGTCGGCGAGCATCTCGATCATCGGCGAGTCGAGCCGGATGCCGAGCTTGCCGGTCGGCGTCGGAACACCTTTGTTCTCGACCACGCACTCCTTGATGATCGAAGCCGCCTCGACGTCGCGCGGCTCCCGCTCGTTCACGAGCTGCTCGCCATCGAAGTTGACGAGGTTGGCGCCCGAGCCCCGGAGCTTCTCCGTGATCAAGATCCCTTCGGCCTGCTCTGGGAAGACGATCCCGGTCGGGTGGTACTGGACGGTATGCAGAAAGACCACCGGCGCACCGGCGCGATAGCCCATCACGATTCCGTCGCCGGTGGCGCCATGGTGGTTGGTCGTCATGAACCCCTGAATGTGGAGCCGACCGCAGCCACCGGTCGCCATCACAACCGCCTTCGCCTCCACCGCGAAGTACTCCTGGGTCTCCATGTTGTACAGAACCGCTCCCGCGCATTGGCCATGCTCATTGAGAATATCAGCTCTACGGCGGGGCTGAGCTCCAGAATCGTGATGTCTTCGGATCGGTTGCGAACCTCGTCGCGCGGCTCCGCCGGGCATTGGGTGGCGGATCCTGGGGGCGGACGCTGGCTTGAGTTTCCGTGGGATATGTATTACGTTAGCTAGCGGAATGTCTCTCTTTAACCTGGAAAGCTCGCTCGAAGACGCGCGCCGGCGGTTTGACGAGCGCACCGAGTCTTCCCGGCGCGGTCGCTCGGATCGCGGCGTGAGCCGCCTACCCGGGCCGCTTTCGGAGCAGCTTCGCAAACTCCTCTTGAGTCAGGAGCGTCCGCCCGTTAGAGAGATCCTGGCGAGCCTCGAGCCCTTTTGCCGCCGAGAGGGGTATCGGCCTCCCTCGCGCGCAACCATCTACCGAGTCATGGAACGATCTCCCGGACACAGCTACGAAATGGGCGATCTTCCGCCGGAAGTTCAGCGGGCGCTGTACAACTTGGGTGACGAGGGACGGATCCCCGGCCATCAAGTTGCCTTCTACTGTTTGAATCACGGCTGCGCTCGCGCCTCGAGCTTCGCCGCGGGAATGCCCTGGCTCGATCTCTACCAGGCCGCCCGAACGCGGGGCTGGAGACAACGCAGCCGCGGCCTGCTCGGCGCCATCCTCGCGGTGCGCCGAATATGAGCACCGAGCGCCTCCTGCCCCTCGATGTGCTTCCCGGCGCCGTCGGCGAGGCGGTCGACCATCTTCCTTACTGGTTCGTAATCGGCGGTCAGGCCGTGCGCTGCCTTTGCCCTTATCGACCCAGTCGCGATGTCGATTTCGGAGTGCGCCGCGCGGAACACCTGCCCGATTTGGTGGCGCAGCTCGAAGCAGAGGGTGAGGTAGAGATGCTCGAGCGCACGGCCGACACCGCGCACTTGATCTGGGACGGAATCCGTGTATCGATCTTCGTCCTCGATCGCCTGGCCCCCCACACCGAAGAGCGCCGGCTCACCGTCCGGGGTATCCTGGCGACGAAGATGCACGCGATCATCGACCGTGGTACGCGCCGGGACTTCTTCGATCTGTACGTAGTCCTGCAGAGCCAGCGCATGGGGATCGCCGACGCATTGAGCGCGTTGCGCGAGGTCTATCGGCAGGGCGTCGGCGACGGTCTTTTGCTGCGAGCTTTGACCTATTTCGTCGATGCGGAGCGGGAGGCTCCTCTGGTTGGGGAAGGCGACAGTGATTGGCAAACGATCAAGAAGTTCTTCCAGAAGCAGGTCGGAACTCTGTTGGTTCCCCCCATGGCGCCGCTAGAAATCCAGTCACGCCGAGTGGATGTACGCGAGAGAAATTGAGCTGCGCGGGCACTTGAGTAGCCCCGGGAAGTCGGAGAAACTGTGGACCGAGTATTGAGACACTGGTCACCGTAGAACATCGCCAGGCCCGCCCCGTCGCCCCGCAAGCCTCGAACTCGTGTGTTGACGCAGCAAGATTCGGCGGCCCTGCCCCCTCCAGAGTCGTTGATCCAGCCGCTTTACACGACGCCTGATCATATATCGTCAAGATGCGCCCAAATCGACCGCCGGCGCACCCGCGGGGCGCGAAGATCGCACGAAGGGGCGAAGTGGCCGTTGACGTGGCCGAGAGAGAGGCTTAGGGTCCTTATTCAGACATAAGGTCGCTCGAATCACGAACGGCCCGAGGGCACTCCCGAAAGGACGGAGATCATGGTACACGCGCCTCTCGCCTCTCGCCTCTCGCCGTAGCGCTTTTTGTGTGTAGCGCGACGAGGGCCTTCGCGGGAACGAAGCTCGTCGATCCGAACTGCACGCTACCCTGCTATCAAACGATTCAATCGGCCGTGGATGCCGCGGTGCATCAAGATACGATTGTGGTTGTGTCGGGGACGTACGAAGAGCAGGTCAAGGTCTATCCCGCCGCTGGGGATACGAACCAGTTCTACATTTCGTTCATGCCGGATGATCTGATGGCGGAGCCGCCGCAGATTCGGTGGTCCTATACCGACACTGGCTACATACTGTGCCGCGAGTGGGCCGGCGCCTTCGAGATCCACAACGACCGACTCGACCCCTCGGGGCGGCGTTGCCATGATATGAGGGTCACACTCAAGGCATTCGAGGTTATTGGGGAGGATGACGCGGCCGCTCTTGGGGTTTTCAACGCCGCTGACGATCCGGCCCAGAGCTACGCCACCGGCCTATTCATCGAAGACAACTATTTCGAGTCGGAGCACCACTGTGACGGCACCGTCGTCATCGGAAATAAGGGCAGATACGCGGATGAAGCATTCGGGCAGAGCCCAAAGTGGGGGCATTTCCTGAACAACGAAGTCGTCGGAAACATCGATGCGGTTACGACCTACCATTTCGCGGTGACCGCGCGGAATAATCGGTTGCAGGCGGGCAGCGAAGGCTGGCACTTGGGGGCCGGGCGGATCGACACCACCGCTCCTTCCTCGGTCCCCGACAGCCTCGAGTCGCTATTCGAGCACAATCTCTTCTACTGTAGCGGAATGCTGGGCCTTCACTTCGTGCACGGCTCCAAGGGCATCGTGAGAAACAACATATTCTCCAGGAACCAAGAGGAAGGAGCCCTCGTATCCCATGCTCTCTACTTGGGCGAGCCACCGACGCCGAGCGACCCAATGTGTGCGGTCGACTCGACGGAGTGCTTCGCACCGGCCGTCAACGGAACAGTGGTTCCCACGGAAGTCGTGGCTCACAACAACGTGATCGACATCACCGATGGCAACGGACTGAGAGTGCACGAGCTTTGTATCGCGACGCTCTATGCGAACACGATCACCCGCTCGGGAACCCAGACCGCGGAGCAGCCCGCGTTTGAAGTCGTAGGCCCCAACCCCGGAACCCAGCCCTTGCTCTCAACCGACTACGAGCTTCTCTGGGCGAACGATCTCGATTACGCTGATTCGATATTGGTGGGCGCGAACGACATCAACGACGACACGCCCGGCGGATCGAATCCGCGTTATCAAGGTGTGATTCCAGACGGCAGCGGTGTCGCCAAATATAGCTATATGCTGAAGACTATCTCGAATCCGGTGTGTGGGTACGCCGCGGCGGCGAACGACTCGAAAGCGATCGATCAGGGGCCGCCCGGGACAGCGTATGCGGACAGCAGCAGCCCGCCCGGGGTCGGTTTGACAACGTGTGATATCGGTGCCTACGGTGGAAAGCACAACATATGGGATCCAACAGGGGTCGATCTCTGCCTTGAGTATGTGGAGGCTGTCGGCAACTGTAATCTAGGTCAATGAAGCTGTCTAAGGACAGAGCTCGTCGGTATCGCTCGACGGTAACGACGGGCTTAGCATTTGCTGGCATTGCTCTGTGTTCCTGGCTCTCGGGCCGGGCGTTCGCCTACCCCGAGAATGCCGGCTGGCCGGTCAACTGGGTCTTGGGAGGTGCTTCGCCATTGGTGGCTGATCTGGACGGTGACGGATTCGAGGAGATCGTTGCCGGCGGCGCGTCTCCACAGGGAGAAGTCATGGTCTACAACCACGACGGATCGCACGTGGCATCCGCTCCCTGGACCTTCCCAAAAGATGTGCAAGGACACGTTGGCGGCGGAGATCTGAACAACGACGGCCAGATCGAAGCGGTCTTCGCCGAGTACGAACAAGGGGCCTTTGGGAGAATACATGCAGTCGATATAGACGGACGGGAGCTGCCTGGTTGGCCCGCGACCTTCGGGCAACCCGTTCTCGTCACCGCGGCGATCACCATTTTCGATTTCGACGGAGATGGCCGTCTCGAAACTCTCTACACGACCGCCTGGATATGGGGATACAACGCAAGCGGTCTGACCCTACTCGATGATCAGGGCGCCCCACTCCCCGGTTGGCCCGTCGAAATTGACGAAACCGTGGAATCGGGATTCGCGATCGCCGACCTCGATCTCGACGGTGATATGGAGATCGTGACCGCCGGGTATGTAGGCGCCGGGCAAGGCGAAGCATCCATTTTCGCATTCAACCACGACGGCACCCCCTTTGCCGCCGAGCCGCGCCTCGCAACCCTGGACGCTGGCGTCGTCGGCACCCCTGTCTCCCTCGCCAACCTCGACGGCGGACCGGAGCCGGAAATCGTTGCTTGCGATTGGGCCGGGCACATTCACGTTTTCGACAACCAAGGCGGTGCTGTCAACGGATGGCCACCGGTCGCCAACTTCGGGTACGTCGATGCGATGCCGGTTGCCCTGCGAAGTGCACCCAACGAAGTGAGCGCACTCTGGTGCAACACCAACCCCTCCTACGTGCTCCTCTATCACGCCGACGGCACGCTCGATTCCCACTAGCCCTGGCTTGGGCCATGGAGCATGCAATCACAGCTAATCGTCGGCGACATCGACGGCGACCCAGGCGTCGAGGCCTTCGCCGGCGGCTCGAACCCCTACGATTAGGCTTTCGAGCTGAACGGCAACGTCGTGAACGGATGGCCGATCTGGACCGATTCGAACGATCTCGGCACCGGCATACTCACCGATCTGGATCACGACGGCGATACCGACATCGTTTTCCAGGGCTACGACTCGAAGATCCATGTCTACGACACTCCAGGCGTGTGGGATCACACGCGAATTCAGGCGTCGCGCTTCATGTACGACGATTGGCACACCGGCAATCCGGAAAAGTGCATCTACCGCGAGGCCGAGTCGGCCAACGCGCTCGGTGTCTGGCAAGTGGCCGACGACACCACCGCCTGGGGCCATTCCTATCTCAGTCGCCAGGCCGCCAAGAGCGCCGGCGGCGCGGCTCCCGATGCGGTCGGCCAGGCGCTCTTCTACCGCGTCGAGATCCCGGAATGGCGCGAGTATCGGATCTGGGCCCGCATCCGCGGCGAATTCACGCGGGCCGGCGCTCTCTCGATCTCGATCGACGGCCGCCCCGCGCCCCGCGGCAAGTCGGCGACCGCCTCATCCCCCGGTCCCTGGATCTGGCGCCGCGTGGCGACCGCCGTGCTCACCAAGGGTGTACACGAGTTCTCACTGGCTCAGGCGCCGAACAACATCGCGATCGACCGCTGGTTGCTCACGACCCTCGATGAGTTCCCCGCGCCGAACGAGGCGCCGCACGATTGGTAGCTGAGCCGGCGATACCCATCCGCCCCGCGGCGCCGTCGGTCACTCCAGAAGGAAGTACTTGCGGCGCGGGTCGCGTGGCCCGGAACCCACCGCCCGTACCAATCCGCGTTCGATCAGCTTGATCAGCCGGGTTCGGGTCGAACGCGCGGACCGACCGACCGCAGTTGCGATCTCCTTGGTCGAGAGTCCATCTGATTCGGCCAGCGCCCGCAGGATCGCCCGCTCGGTCTCGTCCACTTGAGTGTCCCCGACTCTTGTACTGAAGATCGTGACACGGAAGCACGTTCCAAGCTCCTCCAGCAGCGGTTCGCTCAGGCCCGCTTCGACACAGGCGCGGGTCATTCGCTGAATTCCGCTCCCCCACTGCTCGATCAGTCCAAGGTCGTGAAGAACGCGTCCGATGACGCGATTGCGCAGCTTGGAGACTCCTCGACGCAGGTCCTCAACGGTCAAGCCCGCGGGGAGCATTCCCGGGCTGTCCACCTCGAGTCGATCGTCGAAGAAGGAGATCCGGATCGGCGCGCCGCGCTGGGAGTAGTCGGCGTGGGCAACCGCGTTGACAACCGCCTCCCGCACGGCTTCGATCGGGTGGGTCCATCGGTCTCTTCGGCGGACGGCCCCGATCTCCGCACCAAAGAGGGAGTGCTTCGTGACAAATGCGATCCCCTCTTCGATGGCGCGAGGCAAGGGGGAGCGAATCTGGACTCGATCCACGATCCTGGCCTTGTCGTTTCCCCGAAATCGTCCGGCTTGAATCCATGCGTCCGGAAAAGAGTCCAGGCGCTTCACCCCGAAGAGCAGCACGCCGCCGATCGTGGGCACTCTGCGCCCCTGGTGCCGTGTCATCAGGCGCAGAGTCTCCATATCGGAGCGGCGTAGCCGGCGGTGCTCTGAATAGAGCTCTGAAGCCGCTCCGAAGTCGATCGCTTCAGAGTCCAGCTCCGGCATCGCTTCTTCATCGTAGCTCGCGCCGCGCGCGGCACGCTGAAGCTCCGCGATCAGATCGGCATCCGCGCGACGGTTGGTGGAGCCGATGCGAACGTAGCTGCCTCCCGCGAGTCCTTCACGCCGGACGGGTCGATGAGGGCGCGGCGTCGCTCCAGAGGTTCGCCCGCATCGTTGACACAGACAAGTGCGGAAAGCCGATGGCACTTGTGGTCATCACCGGAACAGGGTTTGGGTACGTCCGCGACGATGGAATCGTGGTGGCTCCTATTGGAGCCCTTGGCCCATGAGGGGGGCGGGATCGAGCGGGGAACTCCGCTAGCGCGGGCCCCCCTCCATCGCATCACGCCCGGCGCTGAACCGTCACCACCGTGCTGCAGATCGGTCCACCGATATTGAGCGTCGTGCCGAGATCGGCACCATCGAGCTGCAACGCCGCGGGGACCTTCCCGAGAAGCTGGTTGTGCGCCCATCCGATCATGGCGACACCGGTCGCGGCGATCGGATGCCCCTTGGCGATCAGGCCGCCCGAAGTGTTGATCGGGCATTTTCCATCGCGGCCGGCATGACCGTCGAGGAAATAGCGCAGCCCCAACCCCGGATCGGCGAGGCCGGTGATTTCGGTGGCGACCGCGGCCATTACGGAAAAGCAGTCGTGCACCTCCTGGAAGGAGATATCGGCCGGTGTCGCCCCCGCCAGCTCCATCGCCGTGTCGAAGGCTCGCCGCGCCCCGATCGGCTCGAGGAGGCGCTCGCCCCGCGAAGCGACCGCCAGACTGTCGGTGGCCTGCCCGAACCCGGCCAGCTCGGTCGCATCTGATCGATCGATGCCGAGCGCGGCGAGCCCCTCGTCGTCGCAAACCAGAATGCGCGCCCAACCGTCGGAGATCTGCGAGCACTCGAAGAGCTTCAGGGGCAGCTCCTCGGGCTCGGTGAATAGGCGGTAGCTGGCCACAACCGCTTCCGGAGTGACCGGCGCCTTCGTTTTGTGCATGTGGGCCAACGGGTTGTGGGAGGCGTTGTCGTAGAAGATCGGGGGGATGACGGCGAACTCCTCCTCGCTGTAGCCGTACTTCTTCATGTAGCGGTCCATGATCACCGCGAAGGCGTGCGGGAAGGTGAAGGGGGGGAAGGCATCGTCGCGGTGGGCGGCCGTGCCCAGTGCCAAACCGATCTTCGTCGAATCGAGCTTCCCTTCCGGCGGGTGCATCTTCTCCAGACCGATCGCGAGTCCCACATGGCCCCCTCCCGCGAGAATCTGCGTCGCGCAGTCGAGCACGGCCAGCCCGCCCGAATCGCAGGCGTTCACCACCCCTTTGATGCTCTTGTTCGTGTACGCCGGATCCATCGCCACCAGCCCGGCGAGCAAGCACTGCTCGCTCAGCAACGGCGTCAAGAGCCCCGTGATCGCGATGTGATCCACGAGACTCCGGTCGATCCGATCCAGCCCTTGAGATCCCGCGTCGGCGATCATCTCGTCGATGGTGTAGTCGGGCAGTTTTCCGAATCGGCTCTGGTCGAACTGGGTCAGATAGATCTTTTTCATTCTCTCGGTCCTTCAGTCGTTTGTCGGGTGTCGCCTTGTCGTCGTCCTTCTCGTGGCGGCGCGCCTCGAATCATACTTCAACCGCGCATCGCCCGCCCGATCGCCGCCTTGAGCTCGCGCGGCTCGTCGGTCCCGATCCGGACGCGAGGTCCCGAGGCGAGCTCGAGCTCGACCGCATCGAATCCCGAGACATTGTACAACCACCCCTTTGGAGTCAGCCTGATCCCCCAGCCGTAGAACCAACGGTTTTGGACCATCGCGACCGATCGCAGCTCCGAGATCGGCCACTCCTTCCGGATCAGCCCGGGACCGAACCAGCAAGCGATTCGCTCCCCCGTCACCTCCACCGTCAGCGACGCGAATACGATCCCGAGCGCGATCAGGAACACCAAGACCGCCGCTGTGACCCAGAGCCACTGATCCAGGATCGACACCACCACGATGATCAGCACCGGAATGAGCAGGCAGATCAGGACCAGGGTGCCCGGCTGCGTGTGTTTGTAGATCGCTTTCATGGCGAGCTCCGAACTATAGAGTAGCGGCTGGACCGGTTCTTCGCGCGACGTCAGAAACAACACGTTGTTCTTAACTGAATCCGCCACATAGCGCATCATCCGAATTGAATGGAAGAAAGGCCTTCGCGGTGAAGCGATCCACTACGACTTTTCTCGATAAGTGGCTACTCGGTCCGAATCGCAAGCCCCTGGTCATGCGGGGTGCGCGACAGGTCGGGAAGACATGGCTCGTGCGCGATCTCGCGGCACGCCAGTCGAGAAAGCTCGTCGAGCTGAATCTGGAGAAGAGGCCTGAGCTCGCCGAGCATTTCGCATCGAACGACCCCAGGCGGATTGTCGCGGATCTTCAAGTAGACCTGGGCTCGAACATTCGGCCCGAGACCTCCATCCTCTTCCTCGACGAAATCCAGGCCGTTCCTCGATTGCTGGCTTCTCTGCGGTGTTTCGCGAGGAGATGCCGGAATTGCCGGTCATCGCCGCCGGATCGTTGTTGGATTTCGCGTCGCGGGAAGACGGCTTCAGCATGCCGGTGGGACGCATCATGTACTGCTACCTCGAGCCGGTATTGTTCTTCGAGTTTCTGGACGTGTCGGGTCAGGGAGAGTTGCGCGGTGCATTGTCTCGGGCAGGTGAGACCGGCGTCCTCGCTCCTCGCCTGCATCAGAAGGCATTGGAGTTGTTCTCCGAGTATTGTGTCGTGGGAGGACTGCCCGGGGTCGTGGCCGAGTGGGTCGAGCACCGGGACGACGAGCAACGGTTGCAACTACAACTCGATCTGCTCGCCGCCTTTCGCGACGATTTCAACAAGTACAGAGATCGCGTGCCGGTCGAGCTGCTGCGCCAAGTCATGGATGCGGTGCCCGGGCAGTTGGGCGGCCGCTTCGTGTACAGCCATGTGGACGTGGACGCCAGGCATCGCGAGGTCAAACAAGCCGTCGAGCTCCTCACCCTGGCCCGAGTCTGCCATAGGGTCGAGCACACCGCGGCCAACGGACTGCCGTTGGGGGCCGAGACCAACCCCATGCTCTTCAAGATGTTGCTGGTCGATGTCGGAATCGCTTCGGTTCAGCTCGATTTGTCCCGGCTCGAGCTTCGGAACCTCGCCCAAAGTGTGTGGGCAAACAAGCGAGGACTGGCGGAGCAGTGCGCGGGGCAGCTCCTGCGCTGTCTGTTCCCTACATGGGAGACTCCGCGACTGTACTATTGGCAGCGAACGGCCGGGCGACAGGGCGAGATCGACTACATTGTGCAGTACGGAAGCCAGGTGATCCCCGTGGAGGTCAAGGCGGGGCGGGCCGGGTCGATGAAGTCGCTCCACGCGTTCATGCGCGCCAAGGGGTTGGCGCTCGCGGCACGGCTCGACGGCAATCCTCCGTCGGTTCAGGACGTGGCGGTCAAGACGACGACGGGCGAAGATGTCCGCTACAGGCTCTTGTCATTGCCGCTCTACATGACCGAGATTCTGCCCCTCGCGTTGGAGTCGGCGACCTGAAGATGGGATGCGAAACTCGGAAGTTCTTCTCGCGCTAGTCCCGAGGGTGGGGCGTGCCGGGCTTCATGCGTTCGCGACCGACCCGATTCATCCAGCTCCAATCGCTCGCGCGCCCGGTGGTTCGACACCACGACATCGAGGCCATCGGAGGCGACCCGCTAAGAATCGGCGGCATTGGATAGATGGAATTCGCGACAAGAGCCGGGCGGCGCGGTGAGCGACAACGAGAGCGCGAGCAAGGCGGGTGTGCTCATTGAAAGATCCTCACGATTTTGGTGTCCCAGGGGCCGATCGGGATCGGGACGTAAAACCGCCGTTCCAAGTGTGGTAGTACACTTCGATATAGGGAACACCAAGCTACTCAATCACCCCCAGCAAGAGATCGGTGTTGTCGAGCGGCATCCAACCCACCCCGAGCGAGCCGGCGACGAAGATCCGGCCGGGGACCTTGCGGATCGTTTCGATCCTCTCGATCGGCCCCCAGCTCTGGATTCGCGTAACATCGCCCTTGGGCGTCAAATCGAGGACGTACAGGTGGCCGGAGCCGGTTCCCGAACCCCAATTCGTCACCAGATAGGCGCGCCCTTCCACAACGTCCATGGTGTACCGTTGGCCGGGCTCCGGCCCCAGGATGGCATGCTCCGCCAGGATCTTCGGGTCGCCGGGAACAGAGATGTCGACGGCGATGAAGGTCTCGCCGCTGACCAGGTACAACCTGTTCCCTTCGCTGGCGGCGCCACGAAAAGAGCCGTATTCACCGATCGGCCCGTCGTGGGTCAGCGCGAGGCTGTCCGGATTGGTGGCGTCGACGATCGCCACGCCAAAGTCGGCGATCCATACGTAATCGCGACCTTCGACCGTGGTGAGCCCGGCGAAGCGCCCGATCATATCAGGGAGCTGAAGGTGGCCCAGCAGCTCGGGTTGGTGGGGGACCGAGATGTCATGAAGGGCCACACCCGCGCCGGCGGAGTAGAGGCGGTCTCCACTCACCATGAGATGATGTTCGGCGATCGGCGCCGAGTCGATCGAGTCGATGTAGGCCACCGTGGTGGGATCCGACACGTCCCAGATGTGGATCATGCGATGCCCACCACAATCCAGAGTGTAGGCGACGCCTCGGTCTTTCACCGCGATCGCGCACTGCGTCGTGCTTCGGCGGGTATCGGACCAACCCAGAAGACGCGGCTGACCTTCTTGCGGAATCTCGAAGACACTCACCCCGCCGTAGGCCCATTCGGATACCGAGGGGGTGCTCGATACGTACGCCCGATCGCCATCGATCTGCGCGCCGGTCGCGATCAGGAAGGGAACGATCGGCTCGCGCCAGATCACGCGTGGATTCTCGATGTCGCGCACGTCGGCGATGATCGTTCCGCTCTCGAAGGCCGCGATCACTACGGCACCGGCATCGGGGATGTAGCGGGCGTCTCGAACGCCGTCGTAACTGTATCTCCACGAAAACATGTCGATGCCCAGATCGACGAAGCCCGCAGGCTCCGGCGGCCGGCCCGGCTCGATGCTCCAGGTGGTCAGGGCGCTGTCGACCGTGCAGAAGCCGCCATCGATCGTCTCGATGGCGTGGGTTGGTCGGTACTCCGTACCGAGCAAACGGGGCAGCCGTGGATCGCCGATGTCGTAGAGCCGCATCGAGTCGTCTTCCGCCGCGACGATCAGGGCGCCGCTCGCGACCGCGGCGCCCTTGGGTTCGACTCCGATCTCTATGTTGCTCAGCTCGACCATTGAGTCCGGGTGCGAGATGTCGATGATGGAGACTGCCCCCGCATAGATCGGCACGATGCACAGATCACCGGAGAAGACGAGGTCGAGAGGAGTACTAGCGAGAGCCAGCGTGTCGAGCGGGACCGGCGCGACCGGATTCGCGATAGAGTAGCTGCGCAATGAGCGGCCAATGTACTTCTTCTCGCTCTCGTATACGGTACCGGTTCCGACGAAAAGCGTCTCGTTCACAATATCGAGTGCCTCCGCCGCAACGACCGACTTCGCGGTCTCCAGCTCGATCCTCCCCGCCTCGACAGGCAGCCCGGCGTCTTCACAGGTCCAGTCGAAGATGTCGATGGTCCTTTTATAGTTCCCATGGTAGAGCCAACCCCGATGGATCGCGAGCGGCCACCCGCCGAGAGGAATGCGACGGATCGATTGTGGCCGACCAGATTCATCCAGTTCCAATCGTTCGCAAGCGCCCGGGCCGAACACCACGACATCGAGGCCGTCGGAGGCCACCTCCCAAGACTTGGCGGCATTGGATAGATGGAACTCGCGGCAAGAGCCGGGCGGCGCGCCGAGCGACAGCGAGAGCGCGAGCAAGACGAACGTGCTCATTGGTAGATCCTCACGATTTTGGTGTCCCAGGGGCCGATCGGGATCGGGACGTAAAACCAATCGTCTTCCATGGGGTCGCCGGAGCATTCGCAGTTCGCATCGAAGCCCTGGCACTCGATCGCCTTCTTCCATTGCGCGGTAAAGTCGACCGTGCCGGACGCAAGATCGCGGACCTCGGCGAAGTAGTCCTCATCGACCTGATTGGTGTAGATCCTCAGGCATTGATCGTCGAAGCCGCCTGGATTCACGAGCAGAACGTTCGCTTCGCCGCCGTTCCAGTCGCTGAGCACATACGCCTCGTGGGATGGGTTGTTCGCCTTGGTCTCGAAGGTCAGGTGCAGCGGCTGCGATGGCGGAGTTCCGGGATCCTGAGTGTGGTAGTACACCTCGATATGCGGCTCCCAGGCGAGTCGCCCCCACTGGTTGATGTATGTTTCCTGAGAGGAGTAGACCGAAGTGTAGGCGTCCATCTGGGTGCGGAGGTACGGTTGCAGATAGACACCCTTGTTGTTGCCGGCGTTCGCCGCCCATTCGAGAAAGAGCGGGGTGATGTCGAGCTCCTGATGGATCTGCTGCCAGTACGACTCGCCCTGAGTCAAGACCTCCGTCCGCGCCATGGCGACGGTTTCGGAGAGCAGCAGGAGACCCTCGCTCCCACCGGGCGGAAGCTGATCAAAGCAGGTTCCGACGATCGCATCCCAACCGGCCGTCTCGGAGCTCCAGAAACACGGCATCGGCATCAGCATGAGGCTGGCCGGTTTCAAGTTCGGGTCGTCGGGGTCCCCTCCCCCTCCCCAGAAGAGCCCTTGCGTTAGAGAGAGAGAGAAGACTTGCCCATCATTCACCCCGTTCCCGGGTCGGGCCCGGTCTCGGTGACCGTTCCGCCCCGTTCAGGATTCGCCTAGATATCGTCACATGTGCGCGCTTCGCGGCTCACGACGCGCCTTCAATCTCTATTCTGACCAGCGGCAGTTGAGCTGTCAATCCTCAATCGTCGCGTTTTGGGGTTCGGGAACAGGGCCCGGCATCGAAAAGCTAAGAGATAGGGAGAGGGACGCCGCAGTATTGTCCGGCCTGCCTCCGCGATTCGCGACTTCGACACGCGCAACACGCGACCACTCGCAACCAAACCCCCGCCTCGGCGAACGCGTTCAGAAGTGTCGGCACCGAGTATCTTCGTGGGTGACGGCCGCTGGAGATTGTGTCGCATGCGCGGGCGGAGTCCCGAAAGCGCGTATCGCCTCACATCTCTTCGGGCGGCGACCGGCGAGTCAAAGCTCGGTCCTCCCCCGCCCCTCTTCCAGATACTTTTTCTCGCTCTTTTCCGCCGGGAGATCGGGGCGTAGGATGGAAGCGGATGGGCGCGCTTCCATCGGCCCCACCCTTCACCCAAAAACCCTTTGCGGAGTTTCTCATGGCGCGCATCGGCATACTGCTTTCCGGCTGCGGCGTCTTCGACGGCGCCGAGATTCATGAATCGGTCCTTACTTTACTGGCGATTACGCGGCGCGGTCATACGCCGATCGTGATGGCTCCCGATCTCGATCAGCGCGAGGTGATCGATCACCATCGCGGGCAGCCCGCCGAGGGCGAGACGCGAAATGTGCGGGCCGAGGCCGCCCGGATCGCTCGGGGGCCGGTGCTGATCCCCGAAGATGCCGGCGACCTCGACGGTTTGATTCTGCCCGGCGGTTTCGGTGCGGCGAAGAACCTGAGCGATTTCGCGGTCCGTGGGGCCGAATGCTCGGTCGAGCCGACCAGCGCGATGTTGATCCGGCGCATGGTCTCAGAGGGGAAGCCGCTGGGCGCCTGGTGCATCGCTCCGGTGGTGGTGGCGGCGGCTCTGGAGGGCGATCCGCGGGTGCGGCTGACGATCGGCTGCGATCCTGATTCGGCCGGCGCGCTCGGGGCGATGGGGGCGATCCATGTCGAGGCGCCGGTCGAGGGCTGCGTGGTCGACGAAGAGCACAAGATCGTGACGACGCCCGCCTATATGCTCGAGGGCGGCATCGTGAAGGTGGCCGAGGGGATCGAGGCGGCGGTCGAGGCGTTTTGCGCTTTGCTCTGATCTCGGCGCTCGGCGCTACGCTCGGGCTGGCGGGCTGCGCGGAAGAGACGATTCTGGACTATGCGGGGCGCGAGTCGGAGGCGCCTGGAGAGGTCTTGATGACCGCTCTCGGCGACCGTATGGGGCGTCTTCACCGCGTCGGGATGTCGCTCGACGATTCGCGGGCCGCGCGCGCCGCCATGCACGAGGATGTCGGTGCGATCGTGCGCTATCTGGAGCTCTCGAGGAAGATGAAGGACGCGGATCCATTCCAGGCGAATCTCGACCGGAATATCGCCGAGGCGCGCTCGCTCTTCGATTTCGGGCTCACGCCGCCGGAACGGGCGCAGGCGATTCTGCGCACCGAGCAGGCGTGCACTCGGTGTCATACGAAGTATTGGTAGGCGGTCGGGGACTCGAAAGCCGATCGATCCTCGGGAGACCGGGAGCGGTATGAAAGACGAGATTATCGAATCCGATACGCCCGACCTCGGCGCGATCCGCCGCATCGTGATCAAGGTGGGCACGCGCGTGATCTCGCGCGCCGACGGTCGCCTGGCTCAGTCGCGCCTGCTCGCGATCGTCGAGGCGGCCGTTGCGCTGAAACAGGACGGACCTCGCGCCCGGGACGTGCTCCTGGTCTCGTCGGGGGCGGTCGGACTCGGCCGTGGAGCGCTCGGGCTCGAAGAGACACCGGCTGAATTGGCGCCGCGCCAAGCCTGCGCCGCGGTGGGCCAGGGGTTGCTCATGGGGCTCTATGAGGCGGGATTCGGTCGGCTGGGAACCACTTGCGGGCAGGTGCTGTTGACCGAGGGCGATTTCGACGACCGCGGGCGCTATCTGAAGACCCGCGCCATGCTCGGCGCGCTGCTCGCCCACGGCGCGGTGCCGGTCATCAACGAGGACGACGCGGTGACCGCCGAGAAACTGGGCGCGGTGGCCGAAAACGATCGCCCGGTTTTCTCTGAGAACGACCGTCTGGCGGCACTCATCGCGAGCAAGCTCGACGCCGATCTGCTGGTGCTGCTCACCCATGTCGACGGGCTCTACGATCGTGATCCGCGCCTCTTCGCCGACGCGAGCCTCGTCTACCGGGTCGATTCGGCGGCGCAAGAGCGCGAGCTGCTGGCCGCGGCCGACGGGACGCCCGGGGATGGGGGACGGGGCGGCATGCGCAGCAAGGCCGAGGCGGCGAGCCTGGCGGCGCGCTCGGGCTGTCACGCGTTGATCGCCTCGGGCCACGATCCGGGCGCGATCGAGCGCTTTCTCGAGGGGGAGGCCGTGGGAACCTGGTTTCCCGCGCGGGGTCGGCTGGCGGCGCGGAGACGGTGGATCGCGTTCGCCGCGGCGCCGAGGGGGATCGTTCACCTCGACGCGGGCGCGGTGGCGGCCCTGAGGGAGCGGGCCCGCTCTCTGCTGCCGGTCGGTGTTCGCGAGGTCGAGGGCGACTTCTCCGCGGGTGATATCGTCGAGCTTCGCGGGCCGGGCGGAGCGCTCGTCGGCCGGGGGATCATCGGGCACGATGCCGAGACCACACGCCTCTGGTGTCGGGGGCGCCCACCGGCGGAGCTTCGCAGCGGCCACGCGCTGATTCGGCGCGATGATCTGGTTCTGGAGGAATCATGAGCTTGGAAGTGAGGGCGGTGGCGAAGGGGGTGCGCAATGCCCAACGAAGGTTGGGGGCGGCCGGTGGGTCGAAGCGGACCGAGGCCCTGCACTCTCTTTCCCGTTTGCTCAGCGCTCGGGAGGACGAGATCCTCGAAGCCAACCGGGGCGATCTGGACGCGGCCCGGGCGAGCGCTCTGGCCGCGCCGCTGATGGCTCGCCTCGCTCTCGACGCCCACAAGCTCGAGAATCTGAGGGAGGGGGTGCTTTCGCTTGCGCGGCGCCCCGATCCGATGGCTGAGGTGTTGCGCGAGACCGAGCTCGACGAGGGGCTGATCCTCAGGCAAGTGCCCAGTCCCCTCGGTGTGTTGCTCGTCATCTTCGAGAGCCGTCCGGACGCCGTCGTGCAGATCGGCGCCCTGGCCATTCGATCGGGAAACGGAGTGTTGCTGAAAGGGGGGCGGGAGGCCGGGCGGACGAATCGCGTTCTGGTGGAGTGTCTGCGAGAGTCGCTCGCAGATGCAGGGCTCGATCCGAACGCGGTCGCCGGGTTGGAGGGGCGCGAAGATGCGGCCGCGGCCCTGGATCTGCACGATCTGGTCGATGTGGTGATTCCGCGCGGCTCGGGCGAGTTGCTGGAGACGATTCGGAGGAGCACCCGCATTCCCGTGCTCGGCCACTCAGAGGGGGTTTGTCATCTCTATATCGATGAGAAGGCGGACCCGGAGATGGCCGCGCGCCTCGCGGTGGACGGAAAGTGTGACTACCCATCCGCCTGCAACGCAACCGAAGCGTTGCTCATTCACCGGGAGTTTCTGCCGCGGGCCGGGGCCTTGATGACCGCCCTCGCCGAAGCCGGTGTCGAGCCGCGGGCCGATCAGTTCTGCAAACCGTGCTTCCCCGATTCCATCCTCGCTACCGAAGCCGATCGAGGTCGAGAATACGGCGACAAGATATTGGCGCTTTTCGCCGTGACCGATGTGTGGGAGGCGATCGAGATGATCCATCGGCACGGCAGCGGCCACACCGACGCCATCGTGACCGAGAATCCGGATACAGCGACGATCTTTTTGCGCGAGGTCGATTCGGCATCGGTGTTTCATAACGCGAGCACGCGCTTCGCGGACGGCTACCGATTCGGTCTAGGGGCAGAGGTGGGGATCTCCACCGGACGCATTCACGCGCGCGGACCGGTCGGCGTCGAGGGGCTTCTGACGACACGGTGGATCCTGCGCGGTCGCGGGCAATGCGCGGGGGACTACGGCCCGGGCAAGCGCAGCTTTACGCATCGGTCCCGGAAAACAACGTGAGCCAACATCGTTTCTTCGCAACATCGCCCAAGGGGATGGAGGGGCTCTTGGAGGGCGAGATCCGTCGCCTCGGCGGACGCACGCCGCGGGTCACGCGGGCCGGAGTCGCCTTCGAAGGGTCGTTGAAGGTGGGCTACGGTGTCTGCCTCTGGTCGCGAATCGCCAATAGGGTGTTGCTACCTCTGGCCGGGTTCCCGGCGCCGACCTCCGATGCGCTCTATCACGGGGTTCGCGCCCTTCGTTGGGAAGATCACCTCAGCGCCCGTTCCACCTTGGCAGTGGATTGCGTGACATCGCGCTCGGCGGTCACGCACTCCCACTATGCGGCTCTCAAGACCAAAGATGCCATCGTCGATCGTTTTCGCGATGCCCAGGGGGTGCGACCATCGGTGGACACCGCTGATCCCGATCTGCGGATCAACCTCCACATCCGTGGCGATCAAGCCACGATCAGTCTCGACCTCTCGGGAGGCAGTCTGCATATGCGGGGATACCGGCAGGAAGGGGGGCAGGCGACCCTCAAGGAGAATCTGGCGGCGGCGGTTCTGATGCGGGCCGGTTGGCCCGAGATCGCGCAAGAGGGGGGGGAGCTGGTCGATCCGATGTGTGGAACCGGCACTTTGCCGATCGAGGCGGCGCTGATGGCCGGGAACGTGGCGCCCGGCCTCGGCCGGTCCCGATTCGGCTTCGAGCGTTGGCGCGGTCACGGCGCGGCTGCGTGGAAGGAGCTGCTGGAAGAGGCGCGGGAGCTCTGCGTGGCGGGGTTGGCGAATCTGCCGCCGATTAGCGGGTTCGACAGCGATGCACGGGCGGTTGCCGCGGCGCATCTTCATGTGGAGCGCGCGGGTCTGCACGGTCGCGTGCATATCGAAAGGCGGGAGCTGGGGGACAGCCGGCCGAGGCGCGAGGGGGGACGGGGGCTCTTCGCGGCGAATCCACCCTACGGTCACCGGATCGGCGCGGCACCGGAGCTCACCTTGCTCTATTCGCGCTTGGGCAAGACCGCCAAGGCGCATTTTCCAGGTTGGACCGTAGCGGTGCTCACGGCGAGCGAGGAGCGCCGAACGGGCCTGCGACCCAGCGCGACCTTCACGCTCTACAACGGAGCCTTGAAATGTCGCTTGAGCGTTTCGCGCATCGCAAGTCGCGAGCGGGCGGGAGAGCGGGCCGCCGATTCCGAGGCGATCGAGGCGAACTGGTCGGAAGGGGCCGAGATTTTCGCCAACCGTTTGCGCAAGAAGCTGCGGCTGCTCAGGAAATGGGCGCGAAAGAATGGTGTTTTCGCCTATCGGATCTACGACGCCGATCTGCCGGACTACTCCTTCGCCATCGATCTCTACCACGGCAGCGCGACCTGGGCGCATGTGCAGGAATATGCGCCGCCCGCGTCGGTCGATCCCGCGAAGGCCGAAGCTCGGCGGCGCGATGCCGCCTCGGTGATCCCCATGGTGCTGGAGATTCCGAGCGGCAATCTGTTTTTCAAGATGCGTCGGCGCCAGCGCGGCACGGCGCAGTACGAACGCACCGGCACCCATGGAGAGCTGCACGAAGTACGGGAAGGTCCCTGTACCTTCCTCGTTAACTTCACCGATCATATCGATTCCGGACTCTTCTTGGACCACCGCCCGACGAGGGAGAGGATCGCGGAGCTGGCGGGTGGCAAACGCTTCCTGAACCTCTTCGGCTACACCGGCACGGCTACCGTCCGCGCCGCGAAGGCCGGCGCCAACCACAGCACCACGGTCGACATGTCTCGCGCCTACATTACGTGGACGCGACGGAATTTCGAACGCAACGGGATCGGGGGGAAGCGACATGAGCTGATCCAGGCCGACTGCGTGCAGTGGTTGAGAGAGGAAAGAAGCACGGGCAAGCGTCGCTTTGATCTGATCTTCCTCGATCCTCCGACCTTCTCGAACTCGAAGAGGATGCGGGCGCCCCTCGAAATCGCGCGGGATCATCCAGAGCTGATTCGAGATGCGGCATCGTTGCTCGCTGATGGCGGTGTTCTGCTTTTCTCGACGCACGCAAGGGGATTCGAGCTCGATCCGGAGGCGCTCGAGGGATTCGATGCGCGCGATATCACGGCGAAGACGATTCCGCACGATTTCGCGCGCACGCCGAAGGTGCATCGGGTTTGGGAGATTCGGCGACGATAGTGGAGCCGTTTTTATCATCTCCTTGTCCGGAGAAGTCGGTGGCGGGTGTACAATCCGACATCGACACGAGGTGCTCTCATGAGGAAGAGATCGTTCGTTCGCTTTCTGCTCGCGGCGCTCTTGACTCCGCCCGCGGTGGCCACGGAGCCGGTGGATTTCCCCTGCATCGTTTCGACGCCGGAGCTGGATCTGGTCTCGAGCAGCGGGGATCTCGTGATTCTGGGAAGCGATGATGAGGGCGCGCCGATCGAGCGGGGGCGGCTGGCGATCCCCGGCGGCATTTGGGGGATCGCGGTTGAGGGGGATCTGGCGATCGTGGCCAGCGGGAGCGATACGGTGCTCACGGTCGATCTCGGTGATCCCGATCAACCGGAGCGGCGGGGTGTCTATTTGCCGAAGGATGTTTTTCCGCACGTTTCCGCGGTCGCGATAGCTGGGGAGAGGGGCTACCTGATTCCGGCGCCCGGGCGCCTCGACGACGCCCTCATCTTCTGGGGCGGCGACGGCGATCTGCGAATCGTCAACGCCGATCTGCCGGGGCCGCCCGTCGAGATCGGGGCCTGGGCCGACGGTGGTTTTTGGCCTCATACGGACCGATTGGATTGACAGACGCGGAGAACCGAAGCGATGCCGGAAAGAGACCTACTGTACGGATTGACCTTCGCCGGGCTCTATCTCGAGCTCGCGGGCGCCTTCTTGCTCTCGATCGAGGCGATCGGGTTCGACCATCTCGAGCGCCTTGGTGAGGGGCTCCGGAAGCATCGGGTACTCTCTTTTCTGATTCTCCTCGCGGCCGCGGTCGCACTCTTGGCGATGAGCAAGCTGGGCCTTGCGATCCATCTAGCCGAGGCGATGATCTTGATCTGTAGCATAGCCCTGGTCAGCGATTTCGGACCGAAGATGCTCGGCGCGATCGTTCACCGACTCGAGAAAGGCACCGCCGGTGCCGTGGGCTTTCTGCTCTTCGCGCTCGGATTCTCGCTTCAGGCCTACGTGAATCTGTCGCTGCTTTACTGAAGGCAACAGGAAAGTAAGCCGGGCGCTACGGGACCCGAGTGCCCAGGCCGCTACATTTCTGCGGCTCGCAACCCGGAGGATCGTCGAACGAGATATCGATGATGTCGCTGACATCGTTGTCATCGATCAAACCCCGTTGGGTGTCATCCACGTCGTCTCGACACCGGGTCGTGCTCGCGAGCCGAAGCAAGACCGGCTCTGAGGGCGACCTGCCCGGCGACCGATCCCCGCGCGCCATCACCGCTCACCCGCCCACGCCTCCTCGCGCCGCGGCAAAGGGGGGCGGGTCGAAGCTGAGCCGAACGGCGCCGTCGAACCAAAGAGGGATCAGCTCGGCTCTCCAGTTGTAGCCCAGGCTGCCGTTGCCGACCATCATGTGCAAGATCCCATCTTGGCAGAGCATGTGGTCGATGGCGCGCCCCGATTCGTTGTAGCCGTACTCTTCGAAGAGCCGCGCGTAGATCCGCTCGACACCGTTCTAGCGCGAGATTCGGAAGAGGCTGAGGGTGTCGTCGAGGCATCGGTTCAGGTGCAGAGCCGCCAGCACAGCGGTATCGGAGCCGGGTAGCTGGACCTTCGTCGTGCCCGGGCATCCGCGGATGAATCCGGTGAATTGTCAGCCACCGCCCACCAACTGACGCGCCAGCTCCCGCGGCGGGATTGCGGTGATTCCTCGATCGAGCGGGTAGGTCCTCTCTACTCGAGGTGGCTGCGGACTCGCTCGAACGCTACGACTACAGCCGACTTTTCAAGGCGCGAGAACTCCGCCGGCGTGGATCTCCGAAAGAGGCCATCGAACCGCTTCAGCAGGTGGTCGAGCAACACTCAGCGTTCTATCTGGGTTGGTTCAATCTCGCCCTGGCTCTTGACGCGATCGGTGACTCAGGAGCAGCAGCCGACGCCTATCAACGGGCCATGCAGTTAGAGCCCGATCAGGCGGAGCGCGACGCGTCCATCTACAACACGTATGGGCATTTTCTCTGTCGGAATCAACAACACCAAGAGGCGCTCGCGCTCTTTGATCGGGCCCTTGCGATCAATCCGGCGC
>NYZA01000020.1 GCA_002686955.1 Gemmatimonadota bacterium | reverse complement strand
GGGGGGGGGGGGGGGGGGGAGGACGCATGCGGGGTACGCGGATCGGGCGATCGGAGAGGCCGACCAGGGCGATCTGGTGGGATCCGTAGGAGAAGCTCGATAGGTCGCTGAATGGCTGCTCGGCGCGGTAACGGAACTCCATTCCAAAAGGCAGGACAACCTTGCCCTCGAAACCGATTCCGCGATTGCCGCCGAAGGCCCGGGCGCCCGCCCAGGGGTTCAGCCATCCGCCGAAGCCGAGCTCGAAGGCGGCTCCGGAGAGGCCGCGGGCACCGGGGCTGCCGATTTCGATGTCGCGTGCGCCCAGCGCCACCCGCGTGCCGGCCAGGGGAAAGGCCACCGCGGTGTGAAGCCGGGCCGCGGATGGGGCGGATCGATTGCGATCGAGGGAGAGATCGGGGAGGTTGAGGTCTTCGATCGATGCGCCGGCGGTGAAGCCGGAGTTGCCGCGCAGAGCCGCGCCCGCGCCGATCCCGATGCCGGTTCGTGATCGCCCGTCGGCGAAAAGGGGGTCGTCGAGGTCGACCAGGTCGAGATTGCTGTAGCCCAGATCGATGAGGTCGACCGATGCGCCGAGCGCCAGCCAGGGCAGCGGCGCGAATCCGTAACCCGCTCCGAAACGGGTGCGGTCGAGTCTGTGCGAAGAGAAGTGGCTCGTGCGCAGCGAGGGGCCGCGCAGCGGGGCGGAGAAGGCGTAGGGCGCGAAACCCGCCGTGAGACCGAGGGTCGACGAGGTGATGCCTAGGAAGCTCTCGTGGGCTCCGATCTCGAGATACTCGCCGCTGAACGCCGCCAGGGCGGGATTCACGGCGATCGCTCGAACCTCGTCTGCATCGATCGGCAGCACCGAAGGCAGCTCCTGGGCGGACACGGCCGAAACGGCGATGGTCAGCAGAATCGGCGCGGCGGCACCCCTCATCATCGCGCCACCACGATTTCGCCACTCAAATGGCGATGGCCAGGATCCCGGTAGATGTAGAGGTAGACGCCGGCATCGACGCGCCTGCCCTCGTCGTCGCGGCCGTCCCAGACGATGCGTCCTTCGATATTGGCGCGCAGGCCGCGGACCGATCGGCCGTGGATGTCGTAGAGCGTCACCCTCGGTTCGCCTATGTGGATCTCTCGTGTGATGAACTCAGCCTCGTCGTTGAAGCCGTCGGCGTTCGGCGTGAACGGGTTGGGTCTCACGCGAAGTCGGCCCTCGCGAATGCTCAGCTCGACCTCGTCGCAATTGTTGCCGTCATCCGCTTCGATTCCCTGAGCGGGAAGGGCAATGCACGCCGAGAGCCGAGTCTGTGTCGGCATCCGGGGAGTGAAGGTTCCGGAGAACACAACGGAATCGCCCTCGGGGATCCCAACCGGGATCTCCCAAGACTGAAGCGGGGCGCCGGCCAGCTCCACATCGACGCTCGCACCCTCGTGAAGCCATGAAGCGCGCTCCGATCGCAGAACGATTTCGTAATCGGCGGGCTCATCGACATCGATCGTTTCGACCGGGGCGGTGAGCCGTAGCGACAGATCCGGGAGGATGTCGCGTACGGTGAAGCACACTTGGAACGTGTCGCACAGGGTGGATGGGTTCGGATTGCAGACGTTCTCGGGGCAGAGAAGATCTTCGCAGGCGATGAAAGTGACGATGTAGTCGCCGGAATCGGTGAAGCCCGGTGTCCACCGGAAATCGGCGTAGATCGAGCCATCTGGGTTCTCGCCCTGCTCGATCGCCTCGGGCGGAATGCGCGGGTCATCGATCGGGTCGCCCACCCAAGAAAGAGGTGATTCGCACGTTTCGGCGGGCGGGGGGAGACGATCGACCAGATCGCTCGCGTTCACCCGAAAGACGATCTCCGTGCCTTCGTCGATCTCAGCGGAGCCAATGGAGCAAAGCGTCGCGGCGCCGTCGAGATCGAGCAGGGGTGGATCGTTGACGTCGAGCACCTCGTATCGCACTTCTCGCGACACTTCGTCGAATCCGTCGGTGATCGTGAGCCTGAAGAGAGCCCAACCGATATAGTCCCCGCCCGGGTGCCGCGCCGCGAGGGCCTTGTCCTCGCACGTCCAGTCGAGGAGAATCCGGTCATCGCTCCCGTCGATCCACTGGGGTGGATAGCATACGATCGAATCGCCTACATCACTCGTGCGGTAGTCGAGGAGCTGCGTGGGGAAGGTATCGGCCTCACATATCTCGAGATCGCTCGGATCGCGATACCAAATCGGAGGATTGTTGCAGCGACCGCTCAAAGGGACCCGCAACGTGTCTACGGGATCGGCGAGAGCCAAGCCCAACTTGCAGTCGAATAGGCCGAAACCCGGCGGCAGGAATTCGATCTCGATGCAGAGTTCGGATCCAGGTTCCACATCGGTCTCACCGGGGGGATCAACGACCGCGAATGAGCATGGGCCTTCCTCTACCGTCTCCAAGAAGGCGCCGACGATGCGGCGGCGACACTCGGCGCTAGTGTTCGAGAAACAGATGGTGCCAGCGGCGGTGTCGGGTGGACAGACATCTCCGAAGCCCAGTGAGGGTGGACTTGGCAAAAGCTCGGCGACCTTCCCCTCGCCGAGGAGAAGTACGGAGCCCGTATCGCACTCGGTTACCACCAGAACGGAAGCGGAGTCGACCGCGGCGCCGGACTGCAGCGGCGTGAGGCGAACCTCGACGCAGAGAGTGTCGCCCGGTGGCAAGGTCGAGGGGACTGTGCCGCGGACAATATCGAGCTCGAAGGCCCCTGAGGCGGTGGCAGCTGAATCGAGCGAAATAGACGTCACCTCCACGGGGCAAAACGCGCCTACAACGCAAAGCGTCTCCGCTTCAGTCTCCGCCACACAAACAGATCTGTTCCGAAAGAGACGCTGGGGCCTGAGGAGAGCGCCGCGAACGCCGCCGAATCCGATCGGGTTTCCCAGGCGGAGCTGCGCGCGGGTTCCGTTCGCGACAAGCAGATCCGGAACACCATCGCAGTTTACATCGGACAGGTCGAACCCACGCTTGTCGCCGTTGAGATTCGTCGCGATGACACGCTCGATGCTGTTTCGGTCCAGCGCAACGAGCCTGGAACCGTCGCTGAATATGCCGTTCGCGAATCGATCCGCGTCGATGTCAGCCACGCCGAGTGTCAGCGGTGCGATCGAGAGGTTACGAGACCTCTCGATGAAGGGCGCATCCTGAGCGACGTTCAGAAAGCTGTGTACTCGGGTGTTGGCCGGCTTCTCGATGCCGATGATATCGATCAGGCCGTCCTGATCGGCGTCGCCGGTCTCCATGGCGCCGATCTCTTCGCTCGTTGGCGTACGAGCCTGGGTCTTCTCCGTCAGAGCATGGCCGTTCTGGTTTTCGAAGAAGACGATTCTCCGCGTCGCCAGCGATACAGCGATGTCGGCGTACCCATCTGGAGGAACCGTGAAGTCGCCCGTGGCCAGGGCCAGTGGATCGGCGGGGAGCTGGATCGGTCCCGGAACGCCGAATGGCCCGAAGAAGGGCACACCATCAACGACCTTGTTCGACAAGGTCCTGAGCTGATTGACTCCGTCTGCCAGGAAGAGAAGATCGATGTACTGGTCGTTGTCGAGATGAATGAGCTTCACATCGACGGGATCATGGTCGAGCCCGGGAAGCTTGGTCGGTATTGGGCGAAAGAGCCTCAAGCCCGGATCACGGGCCAGCAACATGAAGGCCCGTTCGGGTTGGGATTCCGTTATGAGCAAGATATCGTCGGCGCCGTTGTCGTCGAGATCTCCGATGTTCAAGAAAGCGTTGCGTCCAAGGGCTACGAGTTCGTATGAATAGCGATCTGTTTTGTCGAAAAGCAGTTGGCCGTCGGCGCAGGGCAGGCCCCAGAAGACGACAATTCGCTCTTCCGCTAGCACGCAGGCATCCGTAATATCGTCGCCGTCGAAATCGCCGTAGCCGACATCGACCACCATGCTCAACCCCGCCAGATACTGGTCGGGGGGGAAGAGGTAATTGGTCACCGAAATGGTCGAGGCCACGTCGACGAACCAATGGGCTCCCTTGTCGAAACCCAGTCCTTCGCCGGCGAGACGAATATCGACTCTGTCCCCGGCTCTCCACGCGCCCATGGCCGGCAGCAGGTGGTAGAGATTCGGTTCGAAGGGGTCCGCTGTGAGCGCGGGCTCCAGCCTTCCGAGGGCCTTTGATCGCAAGAGAAGGGAGGATTCGATATCCTCGATCGACGAGTCTCGGTTCGTGCGGAAGGAGACCCGGTCTCTCACCGTCTCGAGCACGGTGCCGCCTGGGGGATCCGGCTCGACCAGCAGTGGCTGGGCGCCGGCGGGACGCAGTTCGGCGATCGCCGCGATGAAAAAGAAAAACCGAATGGCGCTCCCGGTCATCGCGCCGTCAAGGCATCGCATTCGGTCGCTCCGTCACGGAATCGATCAAATCCAGATAGGCCGCGCTACTGCCGCTCTCGTGATCGTTCTCCAGCGTTCGTTCGAATACTCGCCGAGCTTCTTCGAATCGGCCCAATTGCACGAGGCACTCGCCCAGATAGGTGCCGAGCTCTCCCCCTTGTGGATGATCGGCATCGGAGGCGATGCTCGCGGCGTTTTGGAGCGCCGCGAGCGCGCCTTCAGCATCACCCAACTGCAACAGGAGCACGCCCCGGGCCGATTCGAGGTCGCGCGACGGACCGGCCACCGAGAGCGCTCGCTCGTAGGCGACGACCGCCTCGGCTCGCCGATCGAGGTGATCCAGAGCACGTGCCTTGGCGCCGAGCAGCGCCCCGGAAGCCGGGAAGCGGGCCAGCCCCTCCGCCGAAGAACGCAGGGCTGCCCGCCACTGCCCCCTCGCCATCTCGATCGCCACCCCTAGCTCGACGGTTTCAAGGTCTGCGGCGTCCCCCAGGGCCGCGAATGCCTCTTCGGCCGCCGCGGTATCCACCCGAGCCAGCGATGAGAGTCCCAGCCACTTCCGGAAGCGGGCGTCTTGCGGCTCCAGCCGCGTGAGGAAGCGCAGATCGCTTTCCGCCGAAGCGAAATCATCTCGGTCCCACGACAGCAACGCGCGGTTCCACAGATCATGAACGATCCGGCGATGCACGCAGCCGAGCTCATCGCTCTGCGCCGATCCGAGCTCGTGCGCCCTCCCCAATGCCAGCGCCGCTTCGTCGTAGTGCCCGAGCTCCACGGCGGACTTGGCGAGCAAGCACTGCGCTTCGGCGTGGGAAGGGTTCGACTCGCAGATCGCGTGGAGACGTTCGTTCGCGACGCGATATCGGCCCGCGTTCAGATCGAGCCGCGCCTGTCGTGTCGGAGCCGTTCCGCAGCCCGCCGCGGAGATCAGCGTCCAGGCGACCGCGACGAAGAGCCCGGCACACCGATCTCGTTCCATCGTTAGCCGAATCATGCGCGCGAAGTTCCTCAGCTACCCCCCGAAAGCGTTGTCCCCAGTGCCCCTAGATGATCCGTGCTCACCCGCGGGGCGTCAAGCCGCCCGTGAGGCTTGTCCCCAGATGCTAAAGTAAGAAGGGTGCTTGCCGAGCGTACCTGAGGGGGGAGGAGTTCCCTTGAAAGTCAACAGGACCGCGCTTTACTTCTCACCGCTACAGCACAACTACGCCAACTTCTGCGAGTCGATCCAGCAACTGACGGGGATCAAGATCAGGAAACCCTGCCGGCTGGCGGGGCGTGGCATGCAGATCGGCGTCGACTTCGCTACCGGTGTCGAAGAGGTGCTGGACCGACTAGCGGTCCACTACTACAACCTCATCATCGTCGACTGCAGGCATCTGCCGCACGATGAGGCCGATGCCGCCAGCCAAGAGGAATCCCTCCACACTCTCCTGGACGCCTTGGCGGCTGAGGGATCGGCCGAGAAGGCATATCCTTTCGCCCGCATCGCCGTGCTGGTTGGTGACGCCGACGAGCCGCGTGTGGACCGCCTGATCTTCAACATGGGGGAACGCCACGTCGGGGGCTGCCTTCGCGATCTTTCGCTTTCACCGCGATTGGTGGGGGAGCACGCGGAAGAGGCCCGTGTCGACTTCTTCGAGCGGGTCTGGTCGTTCTGCGAGAATGCCCTCCTCAAGAAGCGTACGGGGAAGAAGGCGATCGCGGCGGCGGGGGGTGGCATCACTGGGATCTACTACGAGCTCGGTGTGCTCAAGTGCCTGGATGACGCGTGCGATATCGGTGTCGGCGACTTCGATATGTATTTCGGCATCAGCGCAGGAGCGATCGTCACCGGTTTCCTGGCGAACGGCTACGCGATCGACGACATGATCGCCAATGTCAGCGGGGTCCGCAACGACTGGCCCATGCAGCTTCGGCTGAGCTGGAAGAACCTCAATTTCGGCGCGCTTCCCAAGCGCATTCTCATGGCGCAGCAGGACTTCGCGACCTATCTCCTCGATGCCGTCAAGGGGCGCGTCGATCTCAATGTGTTCTCGGCCCTCTGGTCGTACGAGCGAGCGCTCGGGCCGATGTTCGACAACTCTGATCTGGAGGAATTCCTGCGAGAGATGTTCTCCAGACCGGGGTGTACAAACCGGTTCGAAGAGCTGGATTGTGAGCTCTATGTTGGTGCGACAGACCAGGATAGACGCACTCATGTTCTATTCGGGGACGGCGATTTCAAGCACATCCCGATCAGCCAGGCCGTGCAGGCGAGCTCGGCGGCTCACCCCTTCTTCTGCAGTGTCGAGGTCGAAGGGAACTACTACACCGACGGCATCGTGACCCGCACGAGCAACATCAAGGCCGCGATCGACAAAGGCGCAGATCTGCTCTTCTTGATCGATCCTTTTCTTCCGCAGGTTTCGTCGGCACCAGGGTTCAATGCCCGCCACGGAAGCGTCTGGCTGGTCGAACAAGACCTGAAGACTCTGGCCTACACCCGTTTCTCGCAAATCCGCGGCGAAGTGCTGAGGCAAAACCCCTCCGTGAGCGCATACACCTTCGTTCCGAGCAACCGGATGCGCAGGCTGATGAGCCAAAACCCCTTTATTGGACAGAATCTGCACCCTATCGTATGCGAGGCATATCGAAGCACATTTCGGCGACTGAAGCAGATCGAGCACAAGCTCTCCGGGGAGCTTGCCTCGCATGGCATCGATCTCGATCTCAAGCCTGTGGAGGAGAAGGTGAAGGTGCTGCGGAAAGCACGGCGCGCCGACGTTCGCATGGTGCTCGACCTAGAACCGCCGCCCAAGAAGGGGACGAAGAGCGCGGCCTGATCTCAACGTTCGCGCGGTCGCCCCCGTTCCGCCTCTCCGGTCATCGGAACGAAACGGACCGGAAGCACCTGCTCATGGATGATTCCCGCCTCGGTTCTTCGAATGCGGACCAGATCCTGCGCCGAGCGCCCCACGGGCAAGATCATCCGGCCTCCCTCCGACAGCTGTTCCACTAGGGGTTCGGGGATGTGATCCGGGGCGGCCGTGACGATGATGGCATCGAATGGAGCATGCTCGGGCCATCCGCGGTAACCGTCCGCGACTCGTACACGCACGCGACCGTATCCCAGCGAATCGAGCACAGCATCCGCGCGGCGGGCGAGCGTGGGAACGATCTCGATCGAAAAAACCTCAGGCACCAGCTCGGCGAGGATTGCCGCCTGGTAGCCCGACCCCGTCCCGATTTCCAGTACCTTCTCGTCGCCCCTGAGCTCGAGCGCCGCCGTCATGAACCCCACAATGAAGGGCTGCGAGATGGTCTGCCCCTCCCCGATTCGGAGCGGTCGGTCCTCATAGGCAAAGCGCCTCTGATCCTCCGGAACGAAAGCGTGGCGCGGCACGCGGTTCATTGCCTCGAGCACCCGCTCGTCCTCGACACCTCGTCCGGCAATCTGCGTCAGCACCATACGATTTCGGTCCACCTTCCGATCGGCGGCGGAGGCGTCCAGCCGCCCACACGCGCCGAGCACGAAGACCGCCGCCGCTGCCCCCCAAGGAATGCGACGTACCGACACCGGGGATCTCCGGTCTAGTGTGAGTGCCAGCAACCGCTCCCAACCAATCTCATAGTAACTCGAAAGCGCACAATTGATAGGATCGTCGCATGATCGATCCCCTACAGGCGAAGTGGGACTCGCGCCATCGCGTCGAACGGATCGGCGGTGATCGCCCGTCCCCCTATCTAGTCTCGATCGAGCCGCTCCTGCCCTCTGTTGGGAGCGCAATCGATGTCGGGGGCGGCGCTGGACGAAACGCCATCTGGTTGGCTCGGAAGGGGCTGGATACCACAGTGGCCGACATCTCGCCCGTGGCGCTTGCGCGTGCGGCCCGATTGGCCGGGGAGGCGGGCGTGGAGATCGCCACCATTCGGCTCGATCTCGAAAGCGATCCCTTTCCACCGGGACCTTGGAATCTCGTGGTTACTATCAATTTCCTTTTCCGCCCACTTTTCGCCCCCCTTGTCGAGAGGATCGCACCCGGGGGATTGTTGGTCGTATCGCAACCCACGGTTCGAAACCTCGAGCGTCATCCCAGGCCTCCTAGGGAGTTCCTCCTCGAGGCAGGAGAGATCGTAGATCTTTGCCCCAGCCTCGACCCTATCCAGCACACGGAGGACTGGACCGTGGAGGGGCGCCACGAAGCGCATTTCGTCGGCTATCGGCCCGGCGCAGAAGATTAGGAGACAATCGATGAGATCTTTGATCGCGTTCTCTGTAGCGCTGGCGATGGCCAGCGCGGCCGATGCCGGAATGGGTGTCGGCGCCAAGATCGGAACCCCGGGCTTTGGACTCGAAGCCACCAAGTCGATCGTGCCGATGGTCAACGCCAGGCTCGGCTTCAACATGTTCGGCTTCGGCTACGAAACATCGCAGGATGGTGTGGACTACGACTACGACCTGAGTCTTCGGTCGGTCCACCTATTGGCGGATTACCACCCGATTCCACTGATGGGGTTCCGACTCAGCGGCGGTGCGCTCCTGAACAAGAACAAGCTCGAGATGGTGAGCCAACCCACGAGCGCGAGTTTCGAGATCGGGGGCGAGACCTATACCGCCGATCAGGTGGGAACGATCGATGGAGAGGTCTCGTTCTCGTCCTTCGCGCCCTATCTGGGAATCGGCTGGGGCAATGCGGCCGGGAGTCGAATCGGGATCAGCACCGATCTCGGAGTCGTTTTCCAGGGTGCGCCCGAGGTCGACCTGTCGGCGAACGGACTCTTGGGCAGCGACAGCGGCTTCCAGTCAGAGCTGGCGGAAGAAGCAAACGCGATCGAGGACGAGCTCGGATTCTTCAAGTACTACCCGGTGTTCTCGATCGGCATCAGCATCAAGCTGACGATCCTATAACATCTTGTGCTCTTTGAGCATGCAGCGGTTTTGGACAACCGTGAGCCCAGCCTCGGCCGCCCAGGCCGCCGCTTCGTTGTTGACGATTCCTTCCTGGAACCACACGACTCTGGCGCCCACGTCGATCGCCTCTTCGACGTGGGCGGGCAGCGCCTCGGGGCGGCGGAACAGATCCACGATCTCGATCCCGATCTCGGCGGGGACGTCGCGAAGGCTCGGGAAGGCCCGCATACCGAGGATCTCGGTGGCCTTGGGGTGGATCGGAACGATTCTGTAGCCGGCTGACTGCAAGTACGCGGCCACACGGTAGCTCGGCTTGCGCTCGTCGGACGAGAGTCCGACTACCGCGACCACTTTGTGTTGCCCGAGCAACGCGCGAATCTCTTCCGGGCTCCCGTCACGATCGGGAAGCTCGCAGTCCGGATTCTGGTTCGGCACCAGTCCGATACCCTTCTCACGACCTCGCGATCTTCATCGAATCCGTCGGCGGCGCTCCGTTCCCAGCCATTCAGCCAGGCGCTGCCACGGGTTGTTGGAGCCCTGCTCCGCTCGCCAATCATCCCGCGGGGGCTTGCCGGGGCGCGGGGCACAAGGCGGCACCGGCTCGATCTCTGAATTGTCGATGATGATCTCCAGCACCTCGTCATCTTCGCCCAGGCCCCCGGGGTCCGGCTCTCCTAAGGGCGGGGGGAAGCCTTCCGCCGACGCCACCGCCGCGGCGACCATCCATGCCGTTGCCAGCGCGAACTTTCGCATGGCTCTTGATGTGGTCATGATTCTCTCTCCGGATTGAGCGGCGTGACAGGCACCGCGGCCACAACCACTCCCAGCCAGTCCTCCCCGTTCGCGTCGACACCGGCGGACATTCGATGATTCACAATGTCGATCAGTCGCTCCTGCACATAGCGAACGCCCGAACGTAGGCATCTGAATCTTGCGTAGACCACCCTGTTCACCCGGTGGGCCCGGGGAAAGGGAGAGGTTGCATCGCAGGCGCTGTTCAGGATGTTCATCCGCTCCTGATCGGCAAGCATCGTATTCACGCTCGGCGGAATCGTGGGAGCCACGGCGAGCAGAATCCCCATGGTCCGAGCGTCCTCGCGCTCATCCTTCAGTCCGATCGGCCGCCAGGAGCGGATGTCGGCCGTCAGCTCTTGGTCGATCTGCTCCCGAACGCCAAGCACGATCCGTTCGATGTCGGCGACCTGATAGTGAAGCGTGGTCCTGAGACGATCGGCTCTGGGGACGGGACTCGTCTTCGCGCTGGCCAAGCTGAGTAATCTTGCCTTCTGTCGATACCCCTCCAGTTCATCGGGGGGATGCCACTCGACGAAGCCACCGTCTCTCGAGCTCGTCGCTTCGTAGCGCCCGTCTCTTCTTCGCCGAAGCAGCCCGATTCCGACGAACTCTCCCAGCAGCTTCCGCAGCTCCCGGGCCTCGATTCCGAATCGCCAACACTCCTCCCCCGCTCGATGTTGAATCTCCCGCATCGCGCGGGGGTCTTCTCTGCAGAAATCGCAAACCTGCCCCATGAACTCGATCTTCGAGAAGACCATGTCCCCATTGTCGGGGTCGATTCTGCGAGCATCCTTGAGCCAGTTCGAAATCGTCTTCTTGGAGACATCGCAGAGCCGAGACGCCTCCGCGATCGACAGCCCGTCCCTCGCATCGATTTGCAACCCCAACTGGCGCCGCAGTTCCGCAAGAACCGAATTGACGGGCACACCGAAATGAATGCACATATCGGCCACCAGCGAGAGATGACGAGAAAACGCTCCCTGAGAGGGTCTGATCGCGTCCATCGAGTTCCTCCGGTGTTGGAGAGTGAATCCTTAATCCTAAGCGAGTTTGCGGGCTCGCGTCGACGAAGCGGATGCGCGAAGCTCGCGTATTTGAGTTCGGGAGTAACGGACGGGAAGCAGTGGCCATTGCGGAAGAAGGCATGGTTGAATGTCCCTACGGTGAGGTTGTCCGTCTCCATTCGAGAGGACCCGAAGATGCTCACGGCACAACAAGAGTCCGCGACCCGAATCCTCTCGAGAGAGCGGCCACAGCCTTTGCTGGGGATCCTGATCAGCACATGCTTGGGGGCAGCGTGCTGGACGGGCGTGATCGTACTGGTCCGAGCCCTCCTCTAGCCCGAGTTTACCGCGCTGAAACTGGAAGTTCTTTCTTTGTAATCAGTTGGGGGTGATTTCTTGTATGACCTACGTGGCGACGCATCTCCGCACCCTGGCGGCGCTTCCCCCCGTTTCGCTTCGTGCGACGTAGCACCACTACGCCTCCGCGTCGAACCGGCACGAAGCACCGGCAGGACAAGAACCTGCACGGTCTCGCT
>NYZA01000019.1 GCA_002686955.1 Gemmatimonadota bacterium | reverse complement strand
TCTAGATCGTGACGGCTCTCTGCCAATCAGTGAATCCCCTTGACTAGATAGACAAGTCACTTCACTATATGGTCTCGAGGCCGGGTGAGGCAAGGGATCGGAAGAGGTTCCTTCCTCAAACGCCGTAGAGCCATGACGAACATGCTCGAAGAGGAGGAGTCCATGGAATCGACATTCCGCTACCCGGATCCGCCGATCCAGCTCGAGAACGTGATCGAGGATCTCGGCGAGGTCGTGGGCCTGCTCGAACGCAATGCTCCCTACAATCCGCTCCGTGGCTGGTTTCGGCCCGATCAGGACCCCGCGGCGGCAACCAATCCCATGTGGTTCCAGAAGACCTGGATGGGCGGGGAGATCGCCGTCGAGGGATCGGACCTCTTCGTCCAGCACGAGCGTGTCTTCGAGACGGTACGGCAGTTCTATGACGCGGAAGTGGTGGTTCCACACACGCTCTTCGTGAATCTGATGGCCGCAATTCCGGAGTGCGGCCCGGTCCATACGGACAATCCCCTCTTTCGCGGTCGTGATCGGCTGAACACGCCGATGAGGCTGCTGCGCACGATGTATTGGTCGGGGCTCTTCGCGGGCTGGGCGACGGATCAGGCAACATCGATCTGGTGGATGAACGATGTCGGGGGTGGTGGAATCGCCTATTGGGCGGACGGCCCGGAGAAGCCGCCGAAGCGGCATGTGGGCGCAATGGCCAATACCTCGATCGTCGGTGACAACCACGGCATGTTCCATCAAGTGGAGTCGGTAGGACCCTTCGACAAGGGAACGCACCTCGTGAGCCCGGTGGCTGAGCTGGCCCCGGCCAATGACGGCAGCGGAGATTGGGCCGTCACGGATGGTGGAGTCGAGACCTATCGCGCACCGCTCGACGAGATCCGGGTGAGCGTCCTCTGGAAGGCCCATGTGTTTCCGACCGAGGAGGAGCGGCGGCGAGTCGAGAAGGATACGCTCTCGTATGCCGACGTCGCGCGGATCTTCGACGAAGATCTTGCCGAGCAGGGAGCAGACCTGCGTTTCGACGTCGACCGGATCGAAGAGACGGCCTTCATGGATGCGCTTGCCGAGGTCTACCCCGAACCCGTGCCGATCGGGTCTCGCAAGAGCATTTTCGACATCTAGATCGGACTCTGTCTCGATCTCAACCAGATCGCCTCGACCCGATGGGCCTCGCGACGCGGCGCGCGATGAAGAGCACCGTACCGGATGCCGGAAGGCACTCGTGCGCCTCTCGCCCACTCCGCTTGAGCCGGCCTCTGGCCTCGCTGAGGACCCGCTAGGCACTCCCCTACGGCTGCACACGGGCGCAGATCGTGATTCACTATGGGACCAGCCAGTGGAAGTCCAGGCATGCCAGGACTTGGCCGGCTCTCGAGCGAAGCCCGTGATCCTCCTCCAGACTCGAGCCCCCTCGAGGAGAAGAGACCCGCAATAGAAAGGTGTGACGATGTCAGATCCCGAACCCCGGACCACGATGGACACGAGCGAGGTGGACAAATGGTTGGGCGTACCCCTCGGTGGCGGCCAGTTCCATGATGAGATCCACGTCAACGACATCCGACGTTGGGCCCAGGGGATGCAGAATCCGAATCCGCTCTATTTCGAGAACGAGTTCGCAGCGGAGAGTGTCTTCGGAGAAATCGTTGCGCCCCAATCCTTTACCGTGAACTGCACTGTCGGACACGGCGCGACGCCGGCTATCCAGGGATACGTCGACGGAACACACATGCTCTTCGGCGGAGATGAGTGGTGGTTCAACGGCCCGCGCATCCGCCCGGGCGATCGCCTCAAGTCCGACCGGATGCTCTACGACTATGTCGTGAAGAACACGAAATTCGCCGGCCCTACGATGTTCTCACGAGGCGATACGACCTACATCAACCAAAAGGGCGAAGTGATCGGCAAGCAGCGGTCCACCTCGATCCGCTATTACGCGGAAGAGGCGGCGCGAATCGGCGGGGACTACGGCGAGGCCCGGGAGGATCCCGTCTGGTCCGACGAGGATCTCGAGAAGATCGAAGAGCAGAAATTCGACTACTACCGCACGTTCCACGATATGGGCCACGAGAAGCGTCTGATGGTGAAAATCGGTGAAACGCTGCCGACCTGTCCGATCGGTCCGCATACCGTCGCCAGCTTTACGACCGAGTGGCGCTCCTACACGATGACCGTCTGGGGGGCGACCTACGACGAAGGCCTCTCTTCGACGTTGGAGGCGGGATGGATCCCCGAGATGTCGCGCGACCTCGAGGGTCAGAAGATCGACCCCTCGGAGGGCGACGGTCTCTATCACGGTCCTTCCCGCGGCCACGTGCAACCAAGATATGCGCGCCTGATCGGGATGCCGAGGAGCTATGGCTACGGCGCGACCATGGGCGCGTGGATCCTCGACTACCTGGCGAACTGGGCAGGGGAGCACGGCTTCGTGATCCACTCAGACATGAAATACACAGGCCCTGCGCACACAGGCGACGCGACCTTCATCAATGGCGAAGTCACCGGCATCGACTACAACAACGCCGACGGTCCGATCGTGAACGTCTCCGTACGCATGACGAGTCAGCAGGAAGTCCTCCTGGCAAAGGGGGATGCGCAGATCCTACTGCCGAGCAGTTAGACGGCAAGCTGCGACCAACACCAGGACGTCCGGGGCGCAGATCGATGTCGATCGGTACCCTCGCGATTCCGGCAAGCGAGAGCAGGCGCTTCCCCATGGCGATTCGACTTTCCTGCGCGTGCAGCCGTTGCTGGTTTCCCGCAGCGGCCTCGAAGACCTCTCGAGTCCTCTCCCCGAAACCTCGAATCGCGCATCGCGTCGCATCTGCCGTGCAGCCCCGCCCCGCCTCCCCCACATCTTCAGGCGGCCCGGCATGACTTCACAGCAGAGCAGCCACCCGTTGCCCCCCGAAACACCCAGCTATTCGAATTACGTGCTGGCTGCACTCTTCGTCGTCTACATCTTCAACTTCGTTGACCGACAGATCCTCGCGATCCTGATCCAGCCCATCAAGGAGGATCTCGGCGTATCGGACACCATGATGGGCCTCTTGACCGGCCCGGTCTTCGTCGTTTCCTACACTCTCGCAGGTCTGCCCCTGGCGCGCTGGGCCGACCGCCATTCACGCGTCTGGCTGATCACGGTCGGTCTGGCAATGTGGAGCGCGATGACCGTCGCCTCCGGTCTGGCACGCAGCTTCACCCAGTTGGCCGTCGCGCGCCTCGGAGTCGGGCTCGGTGAAGCGTCCTTCACGCCTTCCGCTCATTCCCTGATTTCGGACTACTTTCCTGCGCACCGCAGAGCGACCGCGCTCGCCATCTTCGCAGCGGGAGCCAGCCTGGGAACGATCGCTGGCTATCTCGGCGGCGGCTACATCGGTGAATACATCGGCTGGCACGAGGCGTTCTTCTACGTCGGCGCACCGGGCCTGATCGTCGCCGTGATCTTTCGTTGGACGGTTCGCGACCCGGTGCGGGGTGCGTACGATGGGCCGCAGGCGAGCGCCAGAAACGAACCGCTCAGCGAGGTGCTGCGCTATCTGATCACACGCCGCTCCTACGTCTTCATCGTTGCTTCGGCGATGCTCCACGGATTCTCGAGCTACGGAGCCGGCTATTGGATTCCGACCTTCCTGATCCGGGTTCACGACCTCTCGCTTTCCGAGGTCGGTATCATCCTGGGCGCCTTTGTCGGTGTGGCCAGCTTCGTAGGCCAGATCGTCGGCGGTCGGATCTCCGACTCCCTGGCCGGTCGCGATTCGCGTTGGTACATGTGGGTCCCGGCCATCAGCTCGCTCGTCGCACTCCCCTTTCTGGTGGCGTTCCTGCTGATCCCCAATCTCTATTGGGCGGTGGGTTGCTATGTAGTAGGTGGAACGGCTGTGAACATGTGGACGGGGCCGACCTATGCAATGGCCCAGGGCGTTGCGAAACCGAGCATGCGCTCCATGGCAGCAGCGATCGTGATTTTCATGCTCAATCTGGTAGGTGCCGCACTCGGTCCGCTCATCGTCGGCATCCTCAATGATTGGCTCGATCCCCGCTTCGGAGCCGAGGCCATACGCTATTCACTCATGATCGTGATCGTCCCTCATACCCTGGCCTCGATCTTCAATCTGCTGGCTGCGCGCACCTTACCAGAAGACCTGCAGAAGGCTTCGTCGTGAGGTTCGTGAGGTCTGGAGTCGACCCCTTCCCCGCGGCACTCATGCCCACGGATACGGGAGGCATCCTGGGCCCGGTCGATCCGATCCGAAAGGGTCGGACGGACGACGAGCCAGCACGTGATGGCGACAGTTGCCCGTCAGATGCCGTAGGCGATGTCGTACTCGATGATCCGTCCATCGCGGAGCTTGAGGAGATCCGAACGGAGTTTATCAGGGGCTACACGACGCTACCGGTTCGATTGAAGGCGTGAACGGCTCACAAGGAGATTGACGTGCCCGAGCAGAGCATAGAACGAGTCCTGAACGGGCGAGCGTGGGAAGAATTCTGCGACACGCTCAAGGCTTCGGGCGAGGTCGTGCTGCGGGACCAGTCGCCGACCGGCGCGCTCGATCGCGCTGAGGGATTCCGGTATCTGAGCCGCGTTGCACGCATGGCGCTGGGCCAATTCGTGGAGATGCCCGATCCGATGGCCCCCGTCTTGCGACGAACCGCCGATCCATCGATGAAGTTGGGCTGCGACAACCCGGACTCGTACTACCTGATGGCCAATATCAGCGGCGAGTGTGAGTACCGCATTCGGGGTCAGCGTGGAACTGTTCCATATCTGAGCCTCAGCACCTACTACGGAGGCTACGGGGGCGGGCGAGCGGGTTGTGGGGGAACGATCTCCCTCGGCGAGCTCGAGATCTCCGCCGACGGCAGCTTCGAAATCCTTGTCAGTACTCAGGAGCAGCCTGGCAACTGGCTCCCCATGGATCCCGAAACGAATCAGATGATCATCCGACAGACTCACCACGACCGTCAGAGCGAAGCCGTTTTTGCATTCGAGATCGAACGTCTCGGTGCGACGGAGGCCCCGGCTCCGCTCGATCCCACACGCTTTCACGACGCACTTCTCGCCAGCAGCCAGTACGTGAGAACCTGCGCCAACCTCTTCGCCGATTGGACCGAGAGCTATGCGGAGACGCCCAATCAGTTGGTCGTACGCGACGTATCCGGGGCCCAGGGCGATCCTGCGCTCTTCTACTACCAGGGCTATTGGACGATCGCAGAGAACGAAGCACTCGTCATCCACGCGACACCCCCACAATGCGAGTACTGGAATTTCCAGGTCAACAACTACTGGATCGAGTCCCTCGATTATCGTTTTCACAAGATCGACATCAATCATACGCAGGCGTACTACGAACCGGATGGTTCCTTCCGGATCGTGGTCGCTCATCGCGACCCGGGCGTCCCAAACTGGTTGCAGACTGCGGGGCACACACATGGCACGATGGGGCTACGTTGGGTGAATGCCAGTGAACACCCCAAGCCGACGTGTGAAGTCGTGGCACTCTCGGACGTCGATCGAGTGGGGCGGATGGCCACTCCGTCACGCTGATGCCGCTGGTACCCCCCCCTCTATTCGGTAGGGAGCAACATGAAATTCTGGCAATCGCTCGCGCTCACCGAGATGGACGAACTCATTACACTCTCGAAGATTGCCGAAGAAGTCGGCTTCGCGGGGATCACGATTTCGGATCATCTCGTGACGCCTAAGGTCCTTCACACGCGATATCCCTACACGGAGGATGGGAGGCCGATGTGGGAGTCCGACGATCCCTTTCCGGATCCGTGGGTCATGATCGCAGCCATGGCACAGGAAACGACACGCATCCGCTTCATGCCCTTCGTCTACGTCCTTCCCATGAGAGATCCATTCAGTGTGGCCAAGCTCCTTTCGAGCACGTCGGTCCTGTCGGGCGAACGCGTCGTATTCGGTGCCGGGACCGGTTGGATGGAGGAGGAATTCGCATTCGTGGAGCGCGACTTCCGGAAGCGCGGACGCCGTGCCGACGAGATGTTCGAGGTCATCGCCAAGCTCCTGAGCGGCAAGACCGTCGACCACGACGGTGAGTT
>NYZA01000018.1 GCA_002686955.1 Gemmatimonadota bacterium | reverse complement strand
GGAATCGACGGCCGAGCCGCGCCGCCTGAATCCGCTTGTAGGCAACATCCTCCGAGAAACCAAGGCGGGTGGTACAGAACGCGAACATCGAGGGCAGGCCTCTTCGAGATAGAGCCTGCGCGCATCGACCTCGCCCAGTTTCACCAGCAATTCTCGCGTCACACCGCGCACCTGAGCCACCAGTTTCCGCAGCGCAATCAGTAGTTCCGTGTTCGATCGAGTCTTCATGGCGTTCAATCCTGTTCTCTCTTGGGTTGGACCCGATTCTACATTGACTTTCGCGGCCTCCCGTAACCGCCCCAGACGCCACTTCTCCATCCGCGAGACATAAATCGTTGCTGCCGCCACGATCGCGAGACAGAGAGTGCGTGTGCGCGCTATCGATGCCGCGGAAACCATGACGCTCAGTTCGCCCCCTCTCGGCCGCGAAATCGCTGTCAAGTGTTTTCTGGTCCTCCCGGGTTGCGACACAGAGAACGCGGGTGACTCGAGACCAGGGACGCTCGCCTTGCATGGGGCAGGACGCGACATCCGCGCGTTGGGCGCCGCCACCATCGCGTCTTCCGCCTCTTGTGAAGACGACGGAGTGAAGTTCGCCCCGAGAGGAGCCGCTGAGCTTGCCTGGCCAGGAACGAAGGCTCTCCGCCCGCCAATGCGCAGTCCTCCCGCGGATCTCACGCCTATATCGAAACGTCAGTCGACGCCGATCCCCTCCACCGCCCCCGCCCGGCACCACCCGCGCAGCTCCTCCGATAGGGCGACCTGCACCCAGTCCCCGGAGCGCCGCCCCAGCCGCACTTTCGTGCCGGCGTGCAGCTTGAATTCCGTGACATCGCCTTCGGAGGGGCCGGAACGGATCGCGATCTCTTCCGCCAAAACGATCGCATCGTTCCGTGTTTCCTCAGCCAGGAGAAGTGCCGTGTGGGCCAGCGATCCGAAGAGCAAAACCGAGAGCGAGATCATGGCGATCTTCAGGGAGCGAGCGCCCCGATGGTCGCCGCCGGTCACGGTCCGCAGAGCCAACAGGAGCCCGAGCATCACCCATAGGCCGAGCGATGCCCAGGCGATCTCTTCCACCGTGACTCCTCGCACGACTCGGTGCACCGCGCGCACCGCCGGCGCCGAATCGGCCTCGGCATCTCTATCTCGCTTGAGCACTTCGAGATAGGCGAGGTTCTCACGCAGATCCCGGTCGCGTGGAATCAGCCGCCTGGCACGCTCGTAGCTGAGGATCGCCCGGCCGAGGTCGCCGCTCCGGTGATAGGCGTTGCCCAAGTTGAAAAGCACCGTTCCGTTGTCGATACCCGCCTCGACGATCGCTCCGTAGAACGCGATCGCCCCTTGGAAATCGCCTTCGCCGTAGGCCGCGTTGCCCAACTCGAAGAGACGCTGGATTTCGATCGGCTGCTCGTCGGTTCGAAGCGCGTCCCGCGGAACCGGTAAAGCCGCCCCGGTCAGAAGAAGAAGCGACGCGGAGACCGCGATCCAGATTCGAGCGCCCATCACAGCCTCCTCCCGCTGGTCTCGGTCCTCTTTCCACTCACCGACCCCTCAGGCTTTTCAACCCTTCGCGCGATCGATCGCACTCGCTCGATCAGGTCCCCAGTCGATGCGTCGATCGATGCCGACGCGTAACGGGCCAGATCGCAAGAGGTCAGGAACTCACGGATTTCGGCCACTACTTCATCGGGCAGCTCCGAAGCGCGCAACACCACCACCGCCTCTTCGGTCGTGAGCCCGGCCGCATTCAGATTCAGCTTGTCGCCCAGATAGTCCAGCAGGATCCGGCTCGCGAAGGCCCACCCATCGCTGCTCCCTCGAGGCACGCTACGGAGCTCCTCCAGCCTCGGCCGCAGTCGCTTCATCGCCCGGCTCGAACGGGCGTATCCGGAATCGGTGGCCAGGCGGTGCCTGCGCCTCCTCAACCCAAGGGCTCCGGAGATCGCCACCAGCGGCAGCGCCGCGAGCCCCCAGAAGGCGGGGTCGCGATAGCCCCGCGCCCCCTGATGCTCGATGCTCGCCACTTCAGTGCGGATGTACTCGATTTCACTCTTGAGCCGCTTCACCTCCTCTTTCGAGAGCCCGGCCACGATCGGCCCGCCCTCCACCGCGGAATCGTCAGGCAGAATCTCGAGTCGAACGGCGTTGGTGTGCATCGTTCTGAAACGGCTGCGCGAGGGGTCGTAGAAGCTCAGATCGAGCTCGGGAAATATGATGGTTCCCGCGTTCTCTGGAACGACCAAGCGGGTGAAGATCCGTCGACCGGTCAGGATCTTCCCCTTCGGAACGAGCTCCACTTCACTCTGCGCTTCGAAGAAACGCAGCCCATCCACCTCCGGAAGCTCCGGTTCCGGAACGGTATTGAGATTCCCCTCGCCGCTCACCTCGATCGTCAGGGTCATCGGATCGTTGGCCGTGCCCTGCTCCCTATCGAAGCCCGCCCGCACCCGGTAGCTGCCCACCGCTCCCCTGAAGTCGGCGGGGCGACCTTCATCGGGAAGAGGATTGGCCACGATCGCGATCGGCTCGGTCTCGAGAATCAGCCGCCGGCCGGTGCGGCGCATCATCGAGAAGATGTCCATGGAGCCCGCGTTCACTACGCCGTCGAGCTTGGCCGGACCCACCTCGATCGTGCCCGGCTGGGTCGGGAAGACCGCGTAGAGGATCTCCAAGACCTCCCACTCGACTCCCGCCCGGATTTCGGTCCGTCGGGTCTGCTCCCCCAGCGCCTCGACCCAGGCTCCCTCCACTTCGGGCGCGGTATAGAGCGGTTGCCTGTCGAAGCGGATATAGGGCGACGTGGCCAGCCGGAAGGCCAAAACGATCTGCTCCCCGACGACCGCCTCGTTGCGGTCCACTAGGGTCTCGACTTCGGCATGCTCGTACGGGTCGATCTCCCGCTCTCGCGATCGGGTCCGGCGCCCGGCGAAGGGGTCGCGTCCGAAGGGATCATCCAACAAGCTCCGCCGCCGCCGTTGCCGCTTGGTGACGATGCTCCCCTCTTTGACCGTGATCGGAATCGGATCGGTGGCGAGCTTCTCTCCCCCCATTTCGACCTCGATGGGCGGGATCGAAAGCTGCCCTTTTCGCAGTGGGCGGAGCTTGTAGGTGTAGGTGACCGAGGTCTCGAGTGTTCCGTTGACGAAGCTCATGTTGCGGGACGATCCCGTGCTCACCACGCTCCAACCGTCGAGCGCCGGGAGCCTCGGTGTCGCCAGAGCACCCGTTGTTCCAGATGCCACCGTGACCTCGAGCTGGGCGAGGTCGTCGATCCCGACCGTTTCGGCTTCGACCCGGGCGCTGATCGTGGCTCCCCAGGCGCTGCCCTCCATCAGCACGAGGATCAGGAGAAGGACTGGGAGCACGCGCACGGAGCATGCGCGCCCAATGCCTTCTCCCCATCTGCTCCGCCGCTCATCGCCTCTTCTCTCCGCCACGATCACCAATCTTTCTCCGGCATGTCGCTGGCCGGGATCGCCCAGCGGGCTCGTTGCTTGTGCAAGTCCTCCTCGTCCTCGGCGATCGCATCGAGAATCTGCTCCGCCAACTGTGGATCGACCTGAAGAGAATCGCTTTCAGGCTGGGGGGCGGGTTCCTCCTCGTCCCCCTCTTCCTCTCCCTCTTGCTCTTCCTGCCGCTCTTCCTCCTCCTGCTCCTCTTCCTCTTCTTCCTGGTTCTGCTGTTCCTGGTCTTGCTTCTCCTGCTCCTCCTCCTGTTCCTGCTGCTGCTCCTCCTCCTGTTCCTGCTGCTCCTGGAGTTTCCGCAATGCCAGCTCGAGATTGAAGAGGGCGTCGCCGTCGCCGGGATCGATGTCGAGTGCCGACTGGAAGGCATCGACCGCCGCATCGAACTGCTGGGCGGCCATCCTGGTGACGCCCCGATTGTAGTGAGCGTTCCGTTCGATCGTTGGCTCTTCGGTAGCCTTCTCCGCCGCCCGCTCGAGCTTGTGCGCGGCCTCGTCGGTCCTGCCCAGCTTGAAGAGCGCCGTGCCCACGTTGAACTCCAGATCGGCCCGCTCCGGTTCGTCGATCGCAGCCTGCTTGTAGGCGTTTAGCGCCCCCTCGAAGTCCCCTTCCTGGTAAAGGCGGTCTCCCTCGGCTCCGATCTCGCTGGCCTCCTGGCCCCGCGCGGGCGAGACGCCGGTCACCAGGAGCACGATAAGGAGCGCGCCCACCACCGATCGGCGCGCCAACACGATGCCCGCATCAACGATCAGAAGCAACACCGCCACCAGGAGCGGCAGCTGGAACCGTTCTTCGTACTCCGCGACGAATCGACTCTCAGTCTCTTTCCGCGTCATGGCAGCGATTTCGTTCATCACCTCATCGAGCGCGAAGCCGCCGCCCGACACGCGATAGTACCGCCCCCCCGTGGCCAGCGCGACCCGCGATAGGGTCGCCTCATCAAGCCTCGACATGATCGTCTGGCCATCGCCGTTCTTCTTGTAGCCGATCTTGGCGCCGGTCGAATCGTATTCGGGGATCGGCTCCCCCTCGGGGCTGCCGATGCCGACCGCGTGGATCGCGATGCCCTGCTCGTCCGCCGCGTCCGCCGCCTTCTCGGCATCGCCCTCGAAGCCCTCTCCGTCGCTCAGGAGCACGACGACCCGAGACGCGACATTGTCCGAGGGGAAGGAGCGGATCGCTTTTCGAATCGCCGCCGCCACGTCGGTCCCCGGGCGCGGGATCAGGTCGGGCGAGAGCGCGTCGAGGAAAAGGCGCAACGCTCCGTGGTCGAGTGTGAGCGGGCATTGGACGAAGGCCGCCCCCGCGAAGGCCACGATCCCCACTCGATTGCCCCCCAGCCTGGGAAGCAGAGCTTCGATTTCGAGCCGCGCCCGTTCCAGACGGCTCGGCCGAAGATCCTCCGCGGTCATCGAGAGCGAGGTGTCGATGGCGAAGACGATGTCGATCCCCTCCTTCTTCACCTGAGTGAAGCGGGTGCCGAACTGCGGCCTTGCCATCGCACCGATCACGAAGAGGGTCGCCATCGCGACCAAGAGCCCTTTCCAACGTGCACGACCGTCGGCCAGCCCTGGGGCGAGCTCGCCGAGCCGGCTACCGGCCATCAGCACGCGCCCTGTCTCAACCGCCCTGAGGCGCCGCGCGCGAAAAACGCGCAGCAGCACGAAGGCCGGCAGGATCAGGACCAGAAGCCAGGGAATCGCTAGTCTCATCAGCCCGGTACCGTTCGAAATCGCGTCGCGGAGAGCCCGCGCTCGAGCAGCAGCAGGAGCAGAGCCAAAGCGGCCGGAAGCAGGAAGATCTCACGGTAGCGGGTGTAGTCCTTCGTCTCCCGCTTCGTCTTCTCCATCTCGTCGATCCGCTCGAAGATGCCGTCGAGGGCTTCCGGATCGTGTGCGCGGAAGAACGCGCCCTCCGTTCGTTTGGCTATGGTGGCGAGGGCCTCTTCGTCGATATCGGACTCGATCTGTGTGTACCCGCCGCGCATCCGAGGATCGGGATAGTCCACGAGTCCTTCGCGTCCAACGCCGACGGTGTAGACCTTTACCCCAACGGCCGAGGCGAGCTCCGCGGCGGTCAGCGGATCGATCGAGCCGGCGTTGCTCCGCCCGTCGGTCACCAGGATCACGACCTTCGAGATCGCCTCGGTGTCCTTGAGACGGGCGCTCGACGTGGCGATGGCGGTTCCGATCGCGGTCGGATCTTCGAGCATGCCCACCTCGATCTCTTGCAGCAGCGACTGCAGCACGCCGTAGTCGGTCGTGAGGGGGCACTGCGTGTAGGCGCGGCCCGCGAAAACCACCAGGCCGATCCGATCGTTCCGGCGGCCGCGGATGAACCGCCCGATCGTCTGTTTCGCCACGTGCAGCCGATTGCGAGGCTTGAAATCCTCGGCGAGCATCGAGCGGCTCACATCGAGAGCGACTACGATATCGATCCCCTCGGTGAGCACCGTGGAGACACGCTTGCCGGTCTGGGGGCGCGCGGCGGCGAGGAGCAGGAGCGCCAGGACGGCCATCCGAAGGGCGCTAGGCAGCCAGTGCACCGACTGGACGGCCGAAGGCTCGATTTCGAGCAGCTCCGAAACGCGGGGGAAGCGGATCGCTGGGCGGCGCCCAGGGGCGACCACGAAGAGCCAGGCGCCGAGGATCGGGAGGACGAGCAGCCCGAGCAGAATCCAGGGCGATTCGAAGCGGAAGACGTTCTCAGGCATCGTCTTCCTCCGCGCCGGCCGGATGGGCGGGCAGAGCTCCGTCGGAACCGAAGTGGGGCGGATCGGTCACCTCGGGTTCGGGCACCGGGGTGGTCGAATGCACGATCTCTCGCGCGCGGTCCAGAACCCCCCCCCATTCCGACCAGGCGGGATCGAGACGCGCGAACTTGACCAGGTCGGCCTCCCGCAACGCGTTCCTCACCAAGCTCCGGACACGACCGGACAAGCTCTCTTGCTCGAGCGCACCGATCAGCTCTTCGCTGGTCAGATCGGGTGCGTCGACACCGAAGCGGCCGTCGAAGTAGCGGCGCAAGATATCGCAGGCCTCGGTGTAGAAGCGTTTCGCGGGGCCCTCGCGGGCGATCTCCGATGCGCCGAGGGCTTCGATCTCTTCGAGTGCGATCTCGTGGGCGGGCCGAGGCGGCTCGAACGACGCGAAGACCGATTCGGGCGCTTCTTTCGCGCGGCGCCGCTTCCACCAGCGCCAGAGTAGCCAGGCCACGAGTGCGCCCGCGATGGCGGCAAGAGCGATCCGCCCCCAGGGGACCGGTGGAGGGATCGGCACCGGGGGTCGCTCCGGTCTCAACTCGGCGGCTTCGAGCTCGTCGGCGGAGATGCTCGATCCGATGTGCACCGCCAGGGGATCGGTGAGGGCGAAGCCCGCACGGGCGGTGCTATCGGCGGGCAGCAGGTCGATCGGGAGCTGCGGGATCACGAGGGTCGAGTCGAGGAGGTGAGAGACGAGCCTGTACTCGATTCGGCTGATGGTTTGGCCATTGTCCATGACCTCGGGCTCGGCCCGTTTCGCTCCCCGAATCGAGAACCCGGGGAAGGGATCGCCCTCCGGATCGGGGAAATCGGGAACGAAGCCAGGCTGGTGCTGGACACCGATGGACAGGCGGACGGGGCAGCCGGGGAGGGTGGCGCTGGTGTCCAGGACAGCGGTGGCCACTGGCTCTGGAAGCGGCGATTCGTCCCCAATCCCCAGACCCGCGGCCACCAGAAGCGCGGCGAAAGCGATCGACATCATCGCCCCCCCGCCCTGCGCCGCGCTCGCAGCTTGAAGAAGCGGATCAGCGCTTCGACGTGGTCCCCATCGGTCGAGACCGCGATCGGATCAACGCCCGCCGAACGGAAGAGCTCTTGGAGGCGTTGGACACGGCGGCGGGCCTGCTCGCCGTAGCGGGCGCGGGTGCGCGGATCGGAGGTATCGACGGCGTGGCGGCGGCCGCTTTCGAGATCTTCGACGATGACGATCCCCGCGTCGGCCAGCTCGTGCTCTCGCGGGTCGGAGAGCACAATCGGGATGACGTCGTGCTTGCGGGCGAGCACCTTCAGCGAGCGATCGAAATCGGCGCCGGCGAAGTCGGAGAGAACGAAGATGGCGGAGCGGCGGCGCAGAGCGAGCAGGGTGTGGTCGAGGGGGACGCTGAGGTCCGATCCGCGGTGCTCGGGGTGGAAGGCGAGGACCTCGCGGACGAGACGGAGGACGTGGCGGCGTCCTTTGCGCGGGGGGACGAAGAGCTCCATTCGGTCGGTGAAGATGCCGAGTCCCACCTTGTCGTTGTTGCTGATGGCGCTGAAGGCGAGCAAGGCGACGATCTCGGCGCCGATCTCGCGCTTGAAGCGGTCCCGGCTGGTGTAGGCGCCCGACATCGAGGCGTCGAAGAGAAAATGGACGGTGAGCTCGCGCTCCTCGTCGAAGCGTTTGATATGGGGTGTGCCGGTGCGGGCGGTGACGTTCCAGTCGATCGCGCGGACGTCGTCGCCGGGGACGTACTCGCGCACCTCGGCGAACTCCATCCCCAATCCCTTGAAGACGGAGTGGTACTGGCCGCCGAAGAGGTCGTGCACGAGGGTGCGCGTACGGATCTCGATGCGGCGCACTGAGGCCAGCAGCTCCTCCGTGATCGGGGCGTCGCTGGGATCGGTGGCGGCGGAGTCGGAGGAGGGTGGCGGAGGCAGGATTCGGTCGCGGATCCCGCGGAGCAGACTCACGGCACGGGCACCTCGTCGAGGACGCGCCCGACGATGGCGGCGGCGTCGATCTCTTCGGCCTCGGCCTCGTAGGTGACGATGACCCGGTGGCGCAGCACGTCGGGTGCCACCGACTTGATGTCTTCGGGGGTGACGTAGCCGCGGCCGCGCAGGAAGGCGAGGGCGCGAGCGGCGCGGAGCAGGTAGAGGGTGGCGCGGGGCGAGGCGCCATATTCGACCAGTCGCGAGATTTCGATTCCGTACTCGTCGGGGCTGCGGGTCGCCTGCACGAGGTCGACGATATAGTCCTTCACCTTGTCGTCGACATACACCTCGTTCACGGTGTTTCGGGCGGAGAGGATCTGGTCGGGGTGGACGATGGCGCTGATCTCGATCGGCTGATCGACCCCCATCAGCTCGAGGACGCGGCGCTCCTCTTCCTTCGAAGGGTAGGTGACCTCGAGCTTGAGCATGAATCGGTCGACCTGCGCTTCGGGGAGCGGATAGGTACCCTCCTGCTCGATCGGGTTCTGGGTGGCGAGCACGAGGAAGGGTTCGTCCAGCGGGTAGGTCGTATCACCGATCGTGACCTGATGCTCCTGCATCGCCTCGAGGAGGGCGGACTGGACCTTGGCCGGGGCGCGATTGATCTCGTCGGCTAGGATGATGTGGCCGAAGATCGGTCCCTTGCGGGGGGTAAAGGTGCCGCCACGGGGATCGTAGACGAGGGTGCCGATCAGGTCGGCCGGGAGCAGATCGGGGGTGAACTGGATTCGCTGGAATCCGGCGTCGATCGCGCGGGCGAGGGTGTGAACGGTGAGGGTCTTGGCCAGGCCGGGGCCCCCTTCGAGAAGGACGTGCCCACCCGCCAGCAGGCCGACAATGAGCCGCTCGACCATATGGTCTTGCCCGACGATGGCGCGGCGGATCTCTTCGACCAGCGCGCGGGTGAACTGGCTCTCTTCTTCGATGCGGCGGTTCAGCTCGATTATTCGTGCGTCCATGAGATGCTGGGGGTTTTCCTGCGGTTTGCTGGGATTGGAAGGGCGCCGCGGCCCTTCCCGGGGCGCGGACATCCCCGGATCTACGCGCTTCGCGGCGCTTCGGTTCCCGACGGGAGATGGCCCGAGGAGACTGGGACAGTAGGGGGTGCGGGGGGGGAGATTCAATAGTGTGGACGCGGAGGGTTGGGGTAGTCTCGCGCCGCTCGCCCAGGCAGCGCCGCAGGCGGTGAGGGCTCGCCCGCCGAGTCCGTCGGAAGTTCCACGTGGAGAGAGACGAGCCGGAGAGACGATTGCGTTCGCCCGTCAAGCAAGCGCTCGAGGAAACACTTGCACTGACGCTGGTTCTTTGGACCATCGAGGTGCTGGTGAATTTGAAGCTCTGGACCAGCCTCTTCATCGCTCGAGTCCTGCCGACGACCGGAGTAGACCTGCTCGGCCTCCTGCTGGCTCAGATTCAGATCGCTCTGTGCCTCGTCTTGGGCGTGAGACTCCTGGCGCCGGTCTTGGCCCGTGTCTTGCCGGGCGCGGGCAGCGCGCGCGAGCGTCGGGCCATGCTCGGCGCCGCTCCAGCTGCGCTGGTGATGTTGGCGTGTGCCCGGTTCGAATGGGGCTTCCAGCCAGGGAAAACTCTCCAATCCCTCGCAGTCGCCGGGATTGTCGGGATCTTGCTTTGGGGGTTCTTGCGTCTCCTTCCCTGGGCGCGGCGTGAAGCGCCCGGAACCGGTCCCGAGCTCTTCGCCTGGATGAGTCTGCCCGCGCTCGTGCTGGGGTTCGTCGGTGGGGCACTGGCCCGCCTGACTCACGGTCAGCTTCGTTTCGCCTTGATCACGGCCGTGCCGGCGCTGTTCTCCCTGGGGCTCGTGCCTTTGGCGTGGCGTGCGCGTCCCCGAGCCTTGCGGGTCGGCGCGCACATGATCCCTTCGGTGGCCGCGTTGCTTCTCGGCGGCCACGCCGTCTGGGTTTTCCGTTCCTACGGAGAGACTCCGGCGGGCGAGCAGATGGTGCCGGGCGGAGCCGAGCGGAGCATTGTGTTGATCGTCCTGGACACCCTCCGGGCAGATCATCTCCAGCGCTACGGCTATAGTCGCAACACCATGCCCTTCGTGGAAGCCTGGGCGGACGGGGCCATGGTTTTCAAGCGTGCCGTGGCGGCGGCGGGATGGACCTTTCCCTCCCATGCCTCGATGTTTACCGGTCAACCCGTCTCGCTCCACGGGATCCACTACTCGGGTTCTTCGGCGGCCGCTTACTACACGCGACCGGTCGACGGCCTTTCCTGGTTGCCACGGGAGGTTGCCAAGGAAGGCCTGATCCCGCTCGCTATGTCCGCCAATCCCGTCGCCATACCGGCCGGGGATTACGGGTTTCAGCGCGTCCTCAACCTCGACCGTGGCGCCTGGTGGAAGCAAACGCTGGCAGGATTGATCGACGATCATGTTTTGCCATTCATGCGTTCGCTCAACGAGAACCTGCGTTGGCGCATGCCCTACGTCAGCGCCGCCGACATGGTCGAGATCGTCCAGCGCGCAACCCCCGACGCGCCGGTTTTTCTTTTCGTGAACCTCCTGGACGCGCACCATCCGTACAACCCGCCGGCGTCTGCTCTCCGCGAGCTCGGGCTCGATCCCCCACCGTTATTCGGACGCTATCAGTTCCAATACGAGCTGCCTCTCTCCTCCCGGGGTGATGCCGCGGCGGTGAGCCAGAGTATTGTAGATCTCTACGATGGTGAGCTTCGAGGCATGGACAAAGCCCTGGCACGACTCCTGGACTGGATCGACGAGGCGCTGGGCGAAGAAACAATAGTGATAGTGACATCGGATCACGGCGAACTGTTGGGCGAGGATGGGCTAATCGGACACGAGTACGGTCTTTCCCAGGCACTGATCCATGTGCCTCTATTTGTACGTGATCGGCGCCTCGGTGCGGGGGAGATCGAGGCTGTTGTCACCACTCGCGCAATCTACGACTACATCCTCGGCTGCGCGCGGGGAGAGCCCGCGGGCATCGATCGCCTTGTGGCGGAGGATGAGTTCGGTATCGTCTCGGAGCGTTATGTCTCCGGCTCCATGGTGGAGCTCATGGGTGCAAGCTATGATCGCCCCTGGGTCGCGCTCTTCGAGGGTGACCTCAAGGCCCTGGGCCCCTCCTCCTATGGCGCCGAGGTGCACAATGTCGCCCACGACTTCGTTGCCGCGCCTCTGGAAGCCTCGGATGCCGCCCGTTCCGACACCCTGGCCGATCGCGTCGACGCGTATTGGCACACCCATTGGGATCGGCGCGAGGCAAGCGGCGATGCCCAGCTGAGCAACCAGGAATTGGATCGGCTCAGGGCGTTGGGGTATATTCAGTAGTCAATGACCATTCGCGGATGGGCGGACCCCCCTCGGGCTCTCGGTCCCCCGACAGCAGCGCGAGCAGCGACCGCGCACGGGTGAGTTGTCGGGCACCTTCTCTGAGTGTCCATGCCTTCTTCAATATCTATTCTTGGCTGCATGGCATCCGGCCCTTATCGTGCCACATGGACGTCGAAGCCAAAGCCTAGCTGCTGCGCGTGATCGCCCATCCGACACGGCTACGGATCATCGCCCGGCTGGCCGCGGAGGGGGAACCGCTCTGCGTCGCCGATCTCGTTGCAGTGCTCGACAAGAAACCGACGGCGGAGGCGCCCTCACCCACCTGCTGCACGACGAAGAAGTTGTAGCGAAGGACCTCACCATGTCACACACCAGCCTCGCCTTGCTCTCGGGAGGCCTTCTCGGGTTCGCGTACGGTTACGCCGCGAGCCGATGCCGATTCTGACTGAATTCCGGTTTCCGGGACCTCCTGGTCAGGAGGCGATTCGACAAGTTCCACACTTTGTGGTTGGCGGTTGCGGTTCAGATAGCGGTGCTGCCCTTGCTGGCGGCCGCTGGATGGTTGTCTCTTCCAGGGATCGGATTCGATGCCGGGCGGGCGCTGCTGGGGGGGCTGATTTTCGGCGTTGCCATGGCGCCGGCTGGGGGGTGTAGCGCCGGTGTGTGGCAGCATGTCGGCGAGGGAAGTGTCGCTTGTATCGCCGCGGTTCTTGGCTTCACGGTGTCGATCGGGTCGATCGTTCATCTCGCGGGAGGGAGCGCCGCCGCGCCGGTGCCGCAGGCGGTAGTGCCAAGCCTAGCGGGGCAACCGTTGTGGATGGTGGCTCTGCCGGCGGCTTTGCTGTTGTTTGTCGTGGCCGGTCGCCTGGCGCCCTCAGCCACGGCGAAAGGAGCCTGGACCTGGCGGCGCACCGGAATTGTGATCGGAGCGGCCGGGATCAGCGCCTGGCTGTTGGCGGGTGTCGACGGGCGTGGCTTCGCCTTGGCGATCATTCCTGGAAACGTCGCTTGGTTCGAGGCTGTGTTGGGCGCGGCTCCGGCCCGTTTGAACGCCGCCACGGTTCTGGTGGTGACGATCACGCTGGGGGCCCACGTGGCCGCGAGGGTCGAGGGGCGCTTCAAATGGTCGAAGGCATCGCCGCGAAAGTTGGGCGGCGCCTTCGCCGGTGGTGTGGGGCTGGGTCTCGGCGGGGCGCTAGCGGCGGGGTGCACGGTTGGGTTGGGCTTGCGCGCCACACCGCTGCTGGCGCCCGGTGCTCTACTTTTCGTCCCCGCGGCGATGCTGGGGAGTTGGATCGTTCCCTTGCTCCAGCGCTTGCGGCAGGATTCCGAGCCGGTGTCGGCTTCTTCTGCCGAGATAGGAATGTCGTGATGATTTCGTGGAAAAGGGTGTCGCCGGCGCGAAATCGGTTGCTCGCCACGTTGGCGTTCATGACGGTGTTGCTTGTTGGGGCCGGGCGCGCGACCGCCGATGCGACGCCTGAGCAGCAGGCGAAGCTGGAGCAAGAGGCGCGCGAGGGGGGTTACGGGTTGATCGAAGCCGATGAGCTCGTGAGCAGAATGAAGGCCGATCCGGAAGGGGTCGTGCTGGTCGACACACGGCAGGGATGGGAACATCGCACCGGCCACATCCCCGGTTCGCTGCACTTCTCGATGGAGCCGACCTGGTGGGCGAGGTGGCGTGCTCGCGGCAAGATCGACGAACTGTTGAAACCGCATTCCGATGCGCTGATTGCATTTTACTGAGCGGGTTTCACTTGAGTCCGTAGCGACTCGGCGGCCCGTGTGGCCGTGGGATTGGGATACGAAAGGGTCTATCGCTACCCAGAGGGCTTTCCCGATTGGCGGGAGCGAAGTCTGCCGGTGGCGAGCACAACTGTAGCGTCCGGGGCGGAGCAGGACGCGACACCCATGCCGGTATTCGGATGGGCTCTGCCGATTGCTTTGGTGGCGGTGTTCGTGGGTGGGCTTGCTCTCAACCTGACCCCTTGCGTGTACCCACTGATTCCAATTACTGTCTCATACTTCGGCGGGCGGGCGGGCAAATCGAAGGGGCGCCTGGTGGTCCATGGAATTTGCTATCTGGCCGGGTTGGTGATCACCAACTCCACGCTGGGTGTTGTGGCCGGGCTCACTGGCGGCATGATGGGGGCTTTGCTGCAGAGTCCCTTCGTTCTGGCGGGGATGGCGGCGATCTTGTTCGCTCTCGCGACCAGCCTTTTCGGGCTCTGGGAGATGCGCATGCCGAGCGGGTTGACGCAGGTGGCGGCCCGTTCCCACGGCGGCTATTTCGGCAGTCTGTTCATGGGGCTGGCCCTGGGAGTCGTGGCGGCGCCGTGCATCGGGCCTTTCGTCATCGGGCTGCTGGCGCTGGTGGCCAATAGCGGCAGCGCCTGGTTCGGTTTCGTGGTGTTCTTCGTTCTCAGCCTGGGCCTGGGGCTGCCACTCTTCGTGCTTGCGATCTCTTCGGGTCGGCTCGATCGTCTGCCGCGCTCGGGGGAGTGGATGCTCTGGGTGCGCCGTGTGATGGGCTGGCTTCTGGTGGGGATGGCCGCCTACTTCGTGCGGCCGATTCTGCCGGAACCCTTCGGGCTCCTGCTGATCGCGACGGTAGCCTTGGTTGCCGGGGCTCGGATCGGTTGGCTCGACCGGACCGAAACCGGCTTTCGCAGCTTCGCGTGGCTCAGGCGAGGCCTGGGGGCGGTGGGTGTGGTGCTCGGCGCGCATTTGATCACCGCATGGGCGGTGATGGGTCCAGGGGTCGACTGGCAACACTATTCCGATGAGCTTCTCGTGCGGGCGGGCGAAGAGGGGAGGCCCGTGATCATCGACTTCTCGGCCGCTTGGTGCACCCCGTGCCGCAGGCTCGAAGCCGACACATTTCATGATTCGAAGGTGGTGGAGGCCTCCAAGGAGCTGGTGATGATCAAGGTCGATGTCACCGGTGGCGACATTCCGTTGCACGATCGTCTGTTGAGGCAATATGATGTGAGAGGTGTTCCGACGCTGGTCATGCTGGACGATCAGGGAAAGGAGCGCCACGAGCTCCGAGTGGTCGACTTCGTGCCGGCCGAGGAGATGTTGAGGCTGATGGGGGAACTATCGGTCGTGTTGAAAGGAGAGCAACTGTGAGATACTAATTCCTGGCCGCGGCCATGGTGGCCTTCGCTGCTGTCGGCAACCCTTCGTTGACCTTCGCGGCCTAGGAAGATGTCGACAATCAGATCACGAGCGGAGGCACCGATACCCACATTGGGTGTACGGGCTTCTTTCGCTACGGCGCATCTGACGCTGCCGGCACATTCGATGCTATCGACGTCAAGGAGATGAAGCTCTCCCTTGCCGGTAGACTGGCTCCCACCGCGACGTACAAACTTCTGTACAGTGTACCCCGCAATTCGGTTTGGGATGCTTTTCTGTGCTATTCCCCGGACGAGCGGTTCAACCTGACCGTCGGCCAGTTCAAGGTGCCCTTCTCGGCCGCGGGACTGGCATTCGCCAACGCGGCACCGGGGCAGAAAACGGTCCGCGGTCCAAGGATCTACGGGACCCATCCGGGCAGCCCCACGGACAGCCCGAGGATCTCTTCGAGGGATGTTGGGTTCGCGCTCGGCGGTGATCTTCTCGGCGGCAGGTGCCGCTATGCGTTGGGCGCCTTCAATGGGGCCGGGATCAACACCGGCGATGACAACGACGCCAAGGACCGGCTGGCCAGGGTGCTTTTTCAGCCCTTCAGGGGCACGGAATCGGCTCTGAGCCATCTGCGATTGGGCGGGGCCTACTGGATGATCGGCGATCAGCCGGCCGAGGGAGAGATCGGGAAGAAGAGGGAGCGTGTTTCGGGACTGGTCGAAATCTCGGCCGCCAAGTTGACTCTCCAGTCGGAGTACATCAATCAACAGCGGGAACGAATCGGCTCCGATCTGCGCACCTGGAGCTGGTACACGCTGGCGTCGTACGAAATCGGCACCCGCATCACCGTGGTGGTTCGATACGAGCAGTACGACCCCGACGGCGACACCGCCGGTGACCAGGAGCGGCTGTCCAGTCTGGGCGCGAATTGCCATCTGAACGAGCACATCGCGATCCGGGCCAACTTCAACCTGTACGATGAAGAGTCGACCGACGTGGACAACAACGAGTTGTTGGTTCAGCTCGACATGAGGCTCTGAATGTCGCGGGGCAGGCCAGCCTCAGTTTCGTGACGCGTCGCGTCGGAGCAGCTAGTATGGGTTCGCGCGCCGCCCTACGGACCCACCTCGGGTCGCGCGGGACGGCGGGCGGATTCCGGACCACCATGGGACGGAGGTCGGCATGCTTGTATGGCGCACATCGACCCTGCTCTGGCTCTTCACCGGTTTCGGGTCCCCCTGTCGCGCCTCGGACGCACCCACGAGAACCGGTGAGTTCGAGCACCTCTCTCTCGAAGAACTGATGGCGGTGGAGATCGACGTGGGGACGAGGGGGCCCGAGCGCGCCCTCTCCCAATCCCCCGTCCCGGTCACCGTGATCACCGCGGCGGAGTTGGAGCGAAGCGGCTACGCGGAGCTGAACAAGGTGCTCCAGCGATTGCTCCCGTCGTTCAACTTCCCCAGATCCACGATCGAGGACGGCACCGACCACGCCCGCCCGTTCACGCTTCGGGGCATGGGTTCGGACCAGGTTCTGGTGCTGATCAATGGGAAGCGCCGCCATGCCGGGGCGCTGGTTCACGTCAACGACTCGGTCGGGCGGGGCTGCACCAGCGTCGACCTCAACAACATTCCGCTGCGCGCGATCGATCGTATCGAGGTCTTGCGTGACGGGGCGGCGGCCCAGTATGGCTCGGACGCGATTTCCGGAATCATCAACATCGTGCTGCGGGCGGACGGTGAGTCCCGCTCCTCGGCGACCTGGGGGCAGACGAGTGCCGGCGACGGCGAAGTGATGCAGATGGACTACGGATTCGGTGAATCGCTGTCCGGAGGCGGGTTCATTCATATAGCGGGGGAGATTCGGAATCGCGAGAGCACCAACCGTGCCGGTGTCGATGGTAGACAACAGTATTTCGACGGCGATCCCAGAAACGACGAGCCTAGCCTCAACAATCTGGTCACCTTTCGGATCGGCGATCCGGAAAGCGAAGATCGGCTGGTGATGCTCAATGGCGAGCTGCCCCTTTCAGACGCGGCGGAGTGCTACTTCTTCGGAGGGGCGAGCTACAGGCAGAGCGAGGCCGGTGGGTTTTTTAGAACGCCTCAGGACAACCGCAATGTGCGTTCGATCTATCCACGCGGGTTCCTACCCCTGATCGCCCCCGAGATCTGGGACATGTCGCTTGCCGTCGGAATCGAAGGTGAGACCGACTCCGATTGGTCGTGGGATCTCAGCAATACGAGTGGTGGCAACAGTTACGAATACCACGTGCGCAACAGCCTGAACGCATCGATGGGAGAGTCGAGTCCGACCTCCTTCGACGCCGGTACGATGATATTCAAACAGAGCACTACAAACGCAGATGTCTTCAAATCGTTCGATGATTTGATGGTCGCGCCTCTAAACGTCGGATTTGGGTTTGAACATCGATTCGAGAACTATCGGATCGAGAGTGGCGAGCCCGCGTCGTATCTGCACGGCGGAGTTCCGGTTCTCGACGGTCCGAACGCGGGCGACATCACTTCCACCGGTGCGCAGGTCTTTCCCGGCTTCATGCCGGGCAACGAACGCAACGAATCGCGCCATAATCTGGGGATCTATCTCGATCTCGGAAGCGATCTGACGGGCGAGCTGCTTTTGGGGCTCGCCGGGCGCTACGAGTACTACAACGACTTCGGATCGACACTCGACGGAAAGCTCGCACTGAGCTTTCAGCCGATCGAAGATGTCGTTCTGCGAAGCTCGACGAGCTCAGGATTCAGAGCTCCCTCTCTGGTGCAGTCTCATTTCACCTCGACGGCCACGGTGTTCATCGAGAACGTTCCATACGAAGTGGGCACTTATCCGGTCGATCATCCCTTGGCCCGGGGGCTGGGGGCGACCGATCTGATGCCGGAACGATCCCTACACTTGAGCGCGGGAGCGACCTATCAGCCCGCTGACAATATCGAGTTCTCCGCCGACTACTTCTTGACCACGATCGAGGACCGAATCGTTCTCTCCGGCGACATCAACCAGGACGCCGACATCTATGGTCAGGATGTCGTTGATCTCCTCGAATCGCACAACGTCGCGGGGGCTCGATACTTCACCAACGCTGTCGATACCCGAACCCAGGGGGCCGATCTATCGGCCCGCGTGGATTTCGATCTGGGCATCGGCGGACGGCTCGATCTTCGCGGTCAATGCCATCTGAACCGGACCTCGATCGTAGGCGACGTCAAAGCTCCCCTCGTCTTGGGGGAAGCGGGCGAGGATGTCGTCCTGAACCGTTGGGCTCGTGTGCGGATCGAGGGGTATCAGCCGGGTGAGACCGTGATCCTCAGTGCGACCTATCAGCGCGGAGCGATCGGATGTGTCGCGCGCTCGATCCGATTCGGTTCGATTCAGGGCGTCGTCGACATCGGCGATCCCGCGAGCGATCCGACATTCGGGGCGAAGTGGCTGACCGACATCGATCTCACCTATCAGCTCAGCGATCCGGTCCGCATAGGCTTCAGCGGGCACAACATCTTCGATGTCTTTCCCGACTTCACCACCGATCAGGGCCACCCCTTCTCCGGGGAGGGGAAGATCTTCCAGTACCCAAGGGCTAGCCCCTTCGGGTTCAATGGTGCGTTCTACGCCTTTCGCCTCGATCTCCGCTTCTGATTGCTCGCCCGCGAGCTGGCCGAGCTGCGTGAGGAGGTGGAGCGCCTCGAAGCCGGAATGCGGAGCGAACGAGATGCGCAGCAGACCGGCGGCAGGGGGCTCCTGGCCCAGCAGGAAGAGCTGCGCCGGCTGATCTTCGTACGGCTATTGGTGACGGCGGCGTCGCAAGCGCCGGCAAGCGAGCCCCAAGACACGATCGCGGGCGGGCAGATCGCGATCGTGCGTCGCGAGCTGCTGGCGGGGAATCTCGATGCCGCCGAACGTCTGATCGCGCGCATCGCCGATCTGCGGCGCGCCCGGCGCCGGTGGGGCGGAGCCGCCGCCGACGCTCGCATTGATCGGGATCATCGACTTGCAAAGGCGGCGCTACGCGGATGCCGCGGCCAGGCTCGAGGAGGCTGTGGATCGCGGCGCAGCCGAGGCTGCCCTTCTGCTCCATCTCGGGCAGGTGCGCTACGGCGCGGGCGACTTCGAAGGAGCCCTGGAGGCATTGACGGACGCGCACGAGATCGGCCGCGGCCTGCGTGGCTACCACCTTCTGAGAGCCCGCGTCGAGCACCAATCGGGCCGAGCCGAGCGGGCATACGCCACCCTGGCCGCGGGCCTCGCCGCATTCCCCGGCGACGCGGCCATGCTGCGCGATCAGAGCGAGGTTCTCGCGTCCCTCGGCCTCTACTCGACCGCGATAGAGCGCGCTTTGGCCTGTCGCGCGGCCGCACCGCGGGAGGTCCACGCCTGGCTCGTGCTCGCCGATCTCCTCCGGCGAGCAGGGCGCCGGTGCAAAGCCTACGAGACCCTCGAGGAAGCCCGCCTCCGCTTCCCCTCTGACCACCGGACCACGGAACATCTCGCCCTCTGCTACGCCGAGGGAGGGCGACACCGAAGCGCCGCCCACCTCTTCGAAGAGCTCGCCCTCAGCGAGCCTGGTTACGCTTTCGAAGCGGCCGACCAGTACCGGGTCTCCGGCGCACACCGCGATGCACTGCGCATGAATCGATCGTTGACGGGCCGTCCCGGCGAACGGCTACGGCAGCGAACCGCCATCTTGCTGGAGTCGGGACGTGGCGACGCCGCGGCTTCGATAGTGTCGCTAGTCGAGGAGCGCGTGCTGCTCGACGACGAGCTAAGGGTCCGCGCAAGAATAACTTGTCATCTTGGCGCCCAGATGTGCCGCAGATCTGGTCGATCGGCGAGCCTCGAAACCGGAGGAATAGTCGGG